>CAKSGI010000295.1 GCA_934454005.1 uncultured Eubacteriales bacterium
TTTCATCCAAAAAAAGAGTCTTACCTATATGCAGGTAAAACTCTAAATTCTTGATTTTGCTTAACTTAATGACATTGTCCTTTTTTCTCAGCTTCTTTTACTATATTGTGAATCTGCCAATTATATCTAACTAAGATAGCTATAGTCTTTTCTTCTTTAGATAGTTTTTCTTTTTGGCATAATTCATTAAGCTCATTTAATTCACTTTCTAATTTTTCAAAAAAATCATCATAAAATGCATCTTTATCTTTGAGATGCGATTCCATTTTGCAAATCAAATTACCATCTGAATATTCTTTAATAATCTGGCTTGATAAACGATCACTCTCTTCTTCATATGGAATCAAACTTCGTAATCCCATCTGAGTAAACACATCATGGAATTTGTCTAACAAACGTTTATCCGTTCTATAATTCCTATTTAGAGAATAAAAAGTCCAAAAATCCTTACCATCAACCTGTATTGCTTTGTCAAAAGCACTTAACGATGCACCTCTAAATCTGTAAATACTCTGCTTTAAATCACCTACAATAAATAATTTGCATTGTTCGCCAAAAAGATGTTGGAGCCCCGTAATTGTCTCAATTTGGATATCATCGGTATCCTGAAACTCATCAACGAAGACATACTTATATTCATGTCCTTGTTTCATTAGCTTATTACTCGTAACCAAATCATTGATTTGAATCATACATTCTCTTAAGCCAATTAAATTTGACGCTTTCAATGATTCCGCATAGTCATTTTCTGCCTTTATAATTACCTCATCAACTAATTCATTAAAATATGGAAGAATGCTCGTTGCCTCTCCAAATGATTTTGAAGAAAGTTTTTTTATATCAATACTTCGATCATAAAGCTTGTCACAAAATTCTATAAGAAGTTCTTCTAATCTGTACGTTGGTAGCGTCATCTGTTGTGCAAAATCAGGATTTCCCTCACTTTTCTCACTTAGAAATAGATTCAAATAATTATGATATAGTTCTTTTCTATTATAAGTTTCACTAGATACTTGGCTGTCATACGCCAATCCCATTCGCATGCAATCCCTTTGGAGTAAAGAAATTGCAAATTTATGTATGGTTGAAATCTGTATCTGACTCATGTCTTCTATAAGGTGCATGTACTTCTCATTTGAAGTTAGAATAAAATAATTCATAAACATCTTTTTTAATCTAACTTTCATATTTTGAGCAGCATCCTTAGTAAATGTAATCATCGCAATATCGCCAACTATATCAACTACAGCATCTGCTGTTTTGTTACAAAGAAAAGCAATCCTAGATACCATAGAATATGTTTTCCCCGTTCCTGCACCAGCTGTAACCAAAATATTTCTATCACATGGAGCATGTTCTATCTCATATTGCTGATAGTTAAATGAAGTAACATCAGATAAAGTCCTTAACAATTTCCTTACCTCAGGTACACATTCTCCCTCTTCTACTAGAATATTTTCCTCTACTAGCTCTGTTAGATTAGGCACTACTTCTATCTCAAAATTAAAAATTGAAAAACCAGAATCAGAAGCCTTTATTGCACTATCGTCTCTTCCAATACACAAATCTGCTTTTATAGGATGAATGTTTTGGGCTTGAAACTTCATCTTTAATTCATCAATTATTAAATTCATTGACTTCGCAGAAAGTACAAAAACTATCTCTTTTATTCCCGAAAAGTACTCTTCCACAACATTTCTTACTTCTTGCTCATTAATATCATTAGCAAAAATTCTTAATCTTGAATATCCTGGATTCAAGGCTTCCTCATCACTTTTAAGATCATAATTTGGTTCAAAATGATGTCTAATTAAAGCAAATCTTTTAGCCGATAAGTCATCATGCTTTACGCCCTTATCGACGTTATAACGATCAATAAACTTTTGAAACAAGAGAGATGTATCATCAAGCTCCTCTGCAAAAATAGTTTCATTTTCATCCGATACAACATTTAACCCCTTCTCTAAATACTGCTTCTTTGAAATAAACGGATAACATACTAAACTCATTACAAGAGGATTCATTCCAAGTTCTTTTTGAATCTTTTTTAGTAAATCAAATCTATATCCACGAGCTTGACTTCTTGGACTATCTTCTGGTTTCTCTTTACCCTCTATGATAATTGTATTCTGGTTAACTACTGTTAATACTCCTGCGGGACTCCAGCCTTTTACTTCAACAATAAACAAACCAAATTCCGGCGCAATAACACATACATCATACTCACGTCCATTTACACTTCTATTGTTATAGACAACCCAATTCGAAGGCAACTTGCTTCCAAACAAGTTCCACACCTTTTTTTCTCCTTCATACTGAGGTTCGTTATCTACTAGCTTTGCCATATCTCCTTAATCCTCTTTCTCGGGAGGTAGTATTTCAACGATATCACTCATTTCACAATGCAAAGCATTCCATATCTTTGCAATAACTTCCCCTAAAACAAAATACTAATATTTTTACTGTCCCTAAAACAGGACACTGAACTTCATTTACCAATTTTATTGTTCTTATCAATACTAATTATGTCTCCGAAATCACAGTCAAGTTCCATGCAAATCTTTTCCAAGATACTCATAGACACAGTCTCATCCTTGCTCATCTTGGCAAGTGTACTGCTGCTAATTCCAATGTTTTCGTTCTCAACAAGATCCATCTTTTTCATGTTCTTGTCGATTAATAATTTCCATAATCCGTTATAAGATACAGCCATATAATTCCTCTCTTATGGGGATTACCCATCTTGGTGAAGGGCCCGAAAGTCCTCATAAATAGTCCTAATTTACATTATACGCCTATGTTTGCACAATATCAAATAGAATTTTCGACTTTTCGAAAGATGATTTCGAATTACTGAACTGAAAAGTTAAATTCCACTTTCGTATATGCAGAATGGAATTTACTATTTCACCAACTTCCAGTTGATTTT
>CAKSGI010000296.1 GCA_934454005.1 uncultured Eubacteriales bacterium
GATCAGCCAATACCAGACGGTGGTAAGCCAACACCAGACGGTGGTAAGTAATAGTTCTAAAAAACAAGGAAGATTTATTTAAAATCTTCCTTGAGAACATTATAAAGTAAATAGATAGGAGAAAATTGTGAATTTAAAAAGAATAACAGCTTTAGCTTTAGTTTTACTATTTAGTGTAAATGAAACAGCAAGTAATGTTTTTGCAATGGACCCAGTACTATCACCATTTCTTGGTAGTAGCAATATAGAACAAGCTTCAACATTATCTGATTTAAATGCTTCTCGCGTAGAAAATTCAATTAAAGCAAAGAATACTCCTTGTGAAAAAAATCAAGAAGTTGAAGCAAACGACAAACCTAATATAGAAAACATACAAGCTGAAACGTCTGAACAATTATTTGATTTAGACCCTTCTGGTTTAGAAAATCCAGTTGAATTAAACCCTGCTGGGGAAATACAAGAAGATAAAACAATCGACAAACCTAATGCAGAAGAAATAAAAGCTGAAGCAGATGATAAATCTGATGAAAAAAATCAAAAAGTTGAAATAAAAGATAACCCTACTACAGAAAATCAAGTTAACTTAAAAGATATATTTGAAAAAATTCTAAATAATAAACAGCTTGATAGTCGTTACTTTATACAACAATCGGCATTTGAAAAAGCATTAGAGTTATTTGCTAAAGAAGAACCTTATAAAATTCGAATACCTGAGGAATATGCAAAAATTATAGAAGAATTTTCCTATACAGATTTCTATAAAGTAAAAAACGCAGAAAGTAACTTTGAATCTCAATTTGAAAATATCCGTACGCAGCTTAATAAAATAAATATCTCAGTTTATGAACTAGAAGCAGATTTTTTTACTTGCAAAAGTAAACTTAACGATAATAAAAAAATTTTAAAAAATAGTAGTTTAAAAAATAACATTTCTGAAAGTGAGTACCGTAAAAAATTTAATACTAGTATTAATGTTTACTGTGAAAATTACTTTAAAGCATGCGAAATACAAAAAGCGTTAAAAGAAAATTATGATAATATACTTAGTCTTCAGACAGAAGTTGAAAATCTTAAAAAAAATAAAGATGAAATTTATAAACAACTGTGTTCCGAATATCCAAAAAATAAAGGAAAAACTTATTCTAATATTGCCACAATTATAAAAACGCAAAGTGAAAAATATGATTTGCAAGCAGCTGAACTGCTAGATCTTCTATTGCAGGTCAAAAAATCCACATCAAAACTTATGAATAGTGTTTTATCTACCGTAGTAGAGTCTGTAAAGCTTCTGCGTGAAAACTATTCAATACCAGTCACATATTCTCATATGCAAAGAAATGCTTCACTAGAACAAGAACTTGAAAGATTAAATGGGTACATAGAGGCTCATGAAACATTTGCATTATCATTGCAAGAAAAAAACGAGCAACTTAGACAATCTAATGAAGAGCTTAATTCATTATTGCAAGAATTAAGACAACAAAACGAGGCCCTAAAAAAATCTAACGAAGAGTTTAAATCAGCAATGCAAGATCAGAGCAAACAACCTAATGAGCTTTGTGAAGCACATACATTATTATTGCAGGGCATGATCAATCTACTTCCGAATACGAACAATGATATTGATACAGAAAATAATCCCCAAAATAAAATAATACCTATTCAAGAAAAAGACAGTGGATCAATAAAAACTATTAGTGGTAGCTACACTAGCTCTAGTAGGTCTCCTCTTAGAAATCGTAAAGGTCAGCCAGACATAAAAAATAAAAGCTTATTGAATAAGAAAATATCAGAAATTTTGAAAGATGATGTATTCGCTGAATTTATTTATACACATTCCTTTTTTACAAATGACAAACCATTTGATCCTGGTTATAGACTAGACGAATTTGATATTGATAGAATTGAAAAAATATTTGGAATTTCATATAATGAATTTGAAAATAATATAAACAGTCTTGCAGGAATTGAGTATCTTTTGAGTTTGAGATCTCTTTTTCTCCAGAGCGATAGTTCTTGTACTATTGATTTGTTTAAAAACGGTGGTCTATTAGATTTACACGCAAATTCAAATCTAAAACTTCTTAGTTGCATTAATTGTGGAATTAACACAATTATACTTCCTAGATCAGAAGCTCTAACAACAATTAATCTTTCTAGTAATAAGCTTTCAGGAACATTAGATTTATCTTCATTTAAAAATCTTCGTAAAGTTAACTTAGCTTTCAATGACCTTAAAAGCTTAATTATATCTGATAACAATGTTATAACTGAACTTGATATTTCTGGAAACAAAAATTTTGGTGACTTTGATTTTAATATATTAAGTAACCTTATAAATCTAAATTGTTCTTATACAAATCGAAAAAGATTATTAATTAATAATCTTAAACAATTAGAAAATCTTGATTGCTCAAATAATGAATATTTAGAAAACGTTGATATTTCAAATTGCACCAAACTTAAAGAGTTAAATTGCAAGGCTTGCTCTATTAAAAAATTAGATTTATCTCCACTAACTTCACTTAAATCTGTTGTTTGCTCTTATAATAATATAAAAGAACTTCGCATTGAAAGTAATGAACTTAAAGTATTTTCATGTGAGGATAATCCACTCGAAACAATACAAATCCCTAGCAAAGCCATAGCTGCAGGTCTTAATTTTGATTACAGATATACTGGTAAATTTGAAAATGGTGATTATAAAGGTGCAGACATAATCGCCATTGGTACAAAATAACACAACAATAAATTTAAAAACTATGTAAAATTGTGATATGCCCCTTGTCAAATAGACAAGGAAAGAAATCAAGTACAAATAGAATGCCTACATTTTAATTAAAAATGTAGGCATTTTTCTATTTTATTAATTCATTTTGTAAAATAAGTACTATCCATCAACCACATCTGTATATAATCTTACTA
>CAKSGI010000297.1 GCA_934454005.1 uncultured Eubacteriales bacterium
ATACTATGTAGACCATACTTTGGGTGTATGGCCACAGGCAGCAGGAGGAGTGCCTTTTACAGCAACAGAATTTCAGTCATCAGGTGATCCAATAACAGATTTATTTGAAGACATGGCTGCTGAACAAAAAGCAAGAAAAACTTACGATAACATACTTTCTCTTGTAAAAGACTGTGAAGTGGCAGAGCCTATTAAATTCTTAAGAAAGAGAGAAATCATTCATTTCCAGAGATTTGGCGAAGCATTGCGAATGGTTACTGAAGAACTTGATAAGAAAAATTTTTATGCATACAATCCAAGTGGATGTATCAAATGCTAATTGTGTGGTGGCAGACCTGTGGTGGGTCTGTCATTTTTACATATAAAAAACCACATGAGTAAATCATGTGGTTTAAAGCTGGCCCACAAGGATTCGAACCTTGAAAATGCTGGAGTCAGAGTCCAGTGCCTTACCATTTGGCGATGGGCCATTGTCTCGCGACAGAGAATATCTTAACACAACACATTATACATTGCAAGCACTTTTTTATCTTTTTTTAGGTTTTTCTAAGATTTTTCAAAAAATCTATTGGTACATAATACACCTGGAGATATTTAAGTGTGGCAGAATGAAGTATCACATGTCAACATAATATAAACTAAAGAAAAAACAGGGAATTGATATGGTAAAAGAAGAAATAAAAGTAGGCAATGTTAAGGTATTGGTAAATGATGAGTATGTGGTGGGGGAAGATGAAGTGGAGGAAGTGCTGGAGGAGGTAGGGGAAATATGTAGAAATGTACTGGAAAATACATAATAAATGATTGTCAAAGACTGTAATATTTTGATATAATAAACGTATTGTTATAGTGTGCGGAAATAAAGAAATAGAAGAAATAAATTTTAGAAAAACATTTAGAAAAGCTTTTTAAAAAAAGTTAAAGAGTTGAAATTTTTAAATTTAAGGAAAATGAAAAATAATTGAAAAGTTATTTAAATTTAATCAAAAAGTTTGTACAAGTCCCAATTATTGGACTTGGCATGTTGTATAATTGACAGGAACAAAGTCTAATGACTTTTAAGGTTATATAGTATTTGAACTTAGTAATATCGTATGATATTCAATTAAACGTTGTATTAAAACGCAGTAGTAGAAGGAGGTTCTATATGAAAGACACAGGAAATAATTTTACAGAGACAATAGGAAATTGTTCATTATCTAAAACTTTACGTAATAGTCTGATACCCACAAAATATACAAAAGAAAATATTGAAAAAAACGGAATAATGTTGAAAGATCAGTTGCGTGCAGAAAAGAGACAGGAATTTAAGGAAATAATGGATGATTATTATCGATATTTTATTGATGAAACACTGAGTAATGTACGTTTAATAGATTGGGAACCGTTATTTGAAAAAATTGAGCTTAATGTACGAAATAACACAAAAAAAACGAAAAATGAACTTGAAAAGGTTCAGAAACAAAAAAGAGAGGAACTACACAAATATTTCAAAAGAAATGCTGATTTTTCGAAAATGTTTAAAGCTGAATTGGTAAAAGATGTTTTACCTAGATTTATTAATAACAGTAACTATACAGAAGAAAAGCATAATAAGGAAAAGACAGTAGAAATATATAGAGGATTTCTAACATCATTCAAAGAATTTTTTTATAACAGAAAAATTGTTTTTTGAAAGTTAATCATATCGACTTCAATATGTTACAGAGTTGTTGAAGATAATTCGTGGATATTCTATCAAAACATGCAGGCATATCATGAAATTTTAAACGAAGGACAAGTAGAATTGATTGAAAATAACAACGAAGAAAAATTCGATGGAAGATCAATGAAAGAAATTTTCAACCCTGAATTTTATGGTATGTTACTAACACAGAACGCTATTCAGTTCTATAATGAAATATGTGGAATAATCAATAGTCACATGAATTGGTATTGTCAGCAAAACAAACAGCATAAAGGTAAATATATTATGAAGAGATTGCATAAGCAAATATTGTCAATCTCCAAGTCGTCATTTGAAGTGCCAAGAATGTTTGAATCTGACAAGGAAGTATATGATACAATCAATGATTTCTTTGAAACATTAAAAAAATCAAATGTTAAAAACAGATTATTAAACATTGCAAGAAACCAGAATGTATATGATTTGAGCAAGATATATGTAAGTAGTAAAAATTATGAAACAATGTCGATTTATATGTGTGGCAATTGGAATACTATAACAAGAACTATAACAGAATACTATGAAAGCATTACATCAGGTAAAGGCGAAAGTAAAAAGAAAAAAGTAGAAAAACTGGTGAAAAATGATGGATACAGAAGTCTGAAAGACTTGAATGGTTTATGCTGGCAATTTTGTAGTGATGAAATAAAAAACAAGGCAGAGGAATATATTGGTTCAGTAGCTCAGATATTAGAAAAGTATGATGATAACAAAATGGCATACACAGATGCTAGTTCACTGATAGAGAATCAACAGGAAGCAGAAAAAATCAAAGTTAGACTTGATAATATTATGGATGTATACCATTGGATGAAAATGTTCTTTATAGATGAGGAGGTTGAAAAGGAAACAGACTTTTATTCAGAAATAGATGATATTTATGAGGAATTAAGTCCGTTGACATCATTGTATAACAGAGTCAGAAATTACGTTACCCAAAAGCCTTACAGTCAGGAAAAAATGAAATTGAATTTTGGATCACCAACTTTGGCAGATGGATGGTCTAAGTCCAAAGAATTTGCGAATAATGCAATTATTATGTTAAGAGATGGTAAGTACTATTTGGCAATATTTAATCCCAAAAATAAACCAAGTAAAAAAATAATAGAAGGAAAAAGTACAAGAGAAAACAAAAGTGATTATAAAAAAATGGTATATTATTTGTTGCAAAAGCCACATCTTAATTTACCACATGT
>CAKSGI010000298.1 GCA_934454005.1 uncultured Eubacteriales bacterium
TTCCTGCATAAAATACAAAATTAGCAATTGTAATTTTCCCATAATAAGTTGAGACAATAATTTTATAAATGGCTATAAAGAGTGCTAAAAACGCAAATAGTTGAGCAAAACATAACTTTGAAAACTCACTTTTACCAAACTTTTTCCATTGACTAATAATAATTTTAAAAATAGAGAACCTTTGTTTTCCAAAATAATTTTCTAAACTAAAAAGTCTAATTTCTTTTAAAAAATTTTTATTTGTCAAAATGTTAAAAAAATATGTGTTCTTACGTTCATTAATTGTATTTTCATTCATTGTATTTATGAACTTTTCTTGGGTTTTGCATCTTATTAATATGGATGGTATAGAAAAAATAATCAACAAAATCACAATTTTAAAATCGAAGTACAATAATATAACCAATATAGAAGTTAACTCTATAGCTGAACATAATAATGAAATTGTTGAAATTATCATATGAAAATATTCAGAATTATAATTTTTTAAAACGTTAAAGTATAAATTTTGAAATTCCTGAGTAAAGAAAACCTTGAAGTCAATTTTTTTAAACTTTTCCAAAATTATATTTTCTACATCAAAAACTAAAGATTGGCACGTAATACGATATATGATTGAACGGCAAATAAATGTAAGTTCTTTTATAACTATAAAAAATACGTACAACAAACATAAGATTAATAAATTAACATCCGTTTTATTTGCATTTAAACTAGTTTCTAAGCTAAATACAATTAATTTAAAAACATAAGAAATTATAGTCGGTAAAGTTCCTAAAAAGATAATTGAAAATAAAGAAACTAATAATAACCATTTTTCTAAGCGTAATGTTCTTTTAAATATGAACAAATATACTTCAATAATAGATTTAATCATAAATTTTTATACTGTGTGCATCTCCAATCATAAAAGTGAAAACTTTATACATTAACTATTATCAAAAAATCTTTAGTACAATAGTTTTCATTTTAATGCTAATGAACCTACCTTTAATTAATCTTTAAGAAGAGTAATATAGTAAACATTGTAAAATAGGCATATTTTAAAGTAATTTGGCAATATTTTTAATATTAAATAAAGCCAAAATATCCTTTCATTCGTATTGCATTACAATTAATTCCAAAATGCAATATAATTTAACAAATTTCTCTATTATTTACATATTGTTAATTTATTGTTTGTTAATATATAGTAGTATTTAAATTATAAATTAAAGGTATGCATGTTACTATAAATCACATAAAAATAATTACAAAAATATAAAAAGGTCATTCCATCAATCCGTGACAAAACGATACGTAAAAAGTGTAGTTATTAATAAATTATAAATTTCAAATAAGAAAAAGACAGCCAACTTGTATCAAAATATTAACTTTTTTAATTATATATTTAAATCAATCAAGACAGCAATTTTCAAAATCACACCATTGATCTAATATTTAAAGGTCTACTTCATAAGGCAAACGCAGTAATTATTCCTGTTACTCCTACCAAAGTAGATGGTACAGTCCAGACCATATTCTTAGCAATCCAATTTGGAGAGTGCAGTTCTACTGAATCTGAACTAAAAGAGCTTGTCTCTTTAGAATTTTCAAAACTTAAACTTAAGGCGGTTGATCCTTCTGTTAAATAAGTCATTAACTTGAACTAAATTCGCAACAGTACAAAAAATTATTGTGTTTGCTAAAAGCAATATTAACAAGATTAATGTTGAAAATTTTTTCCTAAGCATAAAACTACTTCCTCCTTTTTTATGAATTTTTAAATTATTCAAATCTTTTCATATATCATATTGGTTATGTTAGTGATACTTAAAGAATCTTCAAGTATAAATTCTTTTTCTATACTGACATTATATTTTTCTTCCATATGAATAAAAAGTTCTGCCATTATAAGACTATCGACATTTAATTCTTCAATTATTAAAGAATTATCATTTATTTTACTTACATCTAGATTTAAATACGAGCTAAAGAAATTTTTAAGATCTTCTTTTATTTCTTCAATGGGTAAAATTTTTTTAGCCTTTTTAATTAGATCAATTTTTATATAATCTTTAGAGTTTTGTTCTATACATTTTTTTAATTGAAATTTTCTTACCTTTAAGGCAGAGGTTATTGGAAAAGGTTTAGAAGTAAAATAAATAGAAACTATTTTTTTATTTAGTGGAAGTTTTTGATTAGCCTTTACTACTTTTTTAGCTAATTCTTCTTTAAGATCATTTTGGAATTCAAAATGATCGAAAGAAATAACAAGTACAGGGAAATCATTTAAACCCAAAATGGTAAATGAAACTTTATAATTAAGAAGAAAATCGAAATTTTTTTCTAATTCTCCAGGACATATATTCTCTCCGCTAGAATTAATTATTACATCTTTTATTCTATCTCGGAAATAAATATTTCCAGATTTGATTTCAACAAAATCTCCTGTTTTTATGAATCTGTCATTTATATCTGATTTTTTGGGAATTTCAACACCGTTTTTTAATGTGGCACAGTATAATCCAGAACCAGCTATAATCAACTCTCCCGTTCCTTCATTTGAAATTTCGTTGTCAGATTTTAATACTTTTACTTCACAGCTTGCTTCAGTGGATTTTCCGACTGAACCATTTTCTCTTTCTTGTTGTGTCCCAACATTTATAGTAATCATACCTGTCTCAGTCATTCCATAACATTCTGAAAATATTATTTGTGATTTATTAAATTCTTTGATTATTTCAGGTGAAGTATGTGCCCCTCCACAAATACAAAACTTTAAATTTTCTCCTAATATATCTTTTAAGCTTGTAGATTCTTTCTCTTTGTTTTTTCCTTTGATAAATCTAAATTAAAGCTTCAAAAATCAAAGGAAATGTTGCTACCCATTCAACATTTCCATTTTTTATAGCATTTATAAATGACGACAGTGTATAAT
>CAKSGI010000299.1 GCA_934454005.1 uncultured Eubacteriales bacterium
GTATATGAGAATGCTGGAGCAGTTTGAGGAAAACAGAATTACAAATGATTAATTGAAGGGTATGTATATGCAGAGCAGATGGAAACTTAAACTCAGGAAAGCAGCTGAGAAGAGAAGAAAACAAGGTATTTTAAAACAGCAGAAGAAAAATAAAAGAAAACAAATTGTTGGATTGTCAGGAGCTGAGCAGGTATTTCCAAATAAAGTTTTCTATTTTTTAAAAAAAAGAGAGTTTGGAAAGCGCAGCCAAATCCCTAAATTTTCCAGTAAAGTGGTGAATTTGTTTGTTCCTAATGATTTTTCAATTTCAGACAATCCAGAGGCTACGATTGATTTTTTGAAAAAGCTGTATTATTATGGAACTAGACATGATATAGAAGAAATTCATATAGATCATGGTGATTGCTACAATTTGGAAATAGCTGCGAGTACGATTATGGATGTAATTGTTTTGGCTATAAAGGAATTTCACAGAAGAAATAAAACACCTATAGGTTTTAGCGGAACGATTCCGGCAGAGGGACGTGTGAAAGATGTATTTATGGCAAGTGGTTTGGCCGCACATTTGGATTTAAGTATAGAAAACGGTGTATCCATAAATTGGGAAAAGATAAAAAGATTCAAACTAATAAGTGGATATCATCATTCAGAAATGTCTGGTGTGACGGCAACTAAATTGACGGATTATATTATAACCTGCATGGAAACTCAGGGATATACCTTAAAGCAACGTGGGAAAAATCTTTTGGGAAATTTATTTGGGGAAGTTTTGAATAACTGTGAAATACATGGCGGTGAGGATACAACATGGTTTGCATTGGGACATTACCAGCAGTACAAAAACTCAGAAAAATATGGAGAAATACAGTTGGTGATTTTCAATTTCGGAAATACTATATATGAACAGCTTAAAGCTGACAGTATATCGGGAGAAACTAAAGAAAATTTGAATTATCTTACTGCCAGACATGTAAAGTTTTTTAATAAGAACTGGACGAAGGAAATGTTATATACACTTTTTGCTTTACAAGAAGGTGTAAGCAGATTAAAAAACAATTCTGTAGAAGGGAACAGAAGAAGAGGTCTGGGAACAGTTTATTTGATTCAGAACTTTCAACAGATTGGAAAAACTCATGATAATAAGAATCCGTTGATGACGATTACATCGGGAAATACACATATAAAATTTGACGGAAGTTATAAATTACGACAAAAGGAATTTGATAAGAGTGAAATAGGTGGAGGAAAGCGTAGAATTATTGCTTTTAATGAAGATAATGACATTTTTCAACCACCAGATTCTAAATTTGTGCGACGTTTAAATACATTTTTCCCGGGAACAATTATTTCAATGAAGTTCTTTTTTGATGGGGAATACTTGACACAGATTATGCAGGGCGTACATTAGGAGGTATCAGATAGTGATAAAAGTTAATTTATTAAGATTTAGAGGTGATGGTTCCAAAATATTTTCAGGACGTGAGCAGGGTGTCAGAGCAAGAAACGAATTACGCTTGAATGCTCTGGATGATGGAGAAGAAGAAATAAACATTATTATTCCCAAAGATACATGGTCAATTAATTCGTCATTTTTTGGAGGACTATTTGAGAGCAGTATTATAAAATTGACAGAGCAGGGATTTAGAAAAAAATATAAATTTAAAATGGATGATGGTAGTGATTTGAGCAGTGATTTGCAACAAAATGTTGATGAAGGTATTTTTGAGGCACTAAATGATATTTGAATTAGAAGGAGAAAAGAGTGATACAGAATGTTGCGGCAATTATTCAGGCGGTAGTAAGTATTATAAATATCGCGTTTGTAGCAGTGATTTTTGTAAGGGACAAATTGTGGAAGACAGCGTATGCCCAAAAAGAGAAAGAAGAATTTTGGTATAGAGAGACTGTACTGAACAGAGGGCTTGACACATTGGATGCATGTTTTACAGAAATTGAAAATATTTTGAACAGGGCAAATGTATACAATATAAAATTATCTGATGAGAATGAACAGCAGATAAAGGAACTTGTCATGGAAGTAAAAAGTCAGGTCTTTATATTGAAACGGGGTGTATGGGATTATACAAAATTATTTGATACAACATTTAGCAATAAGATAAAAGCGCGTATGGAAAATTTGGAAGATATGATAACTGTAGGATTGCAAACCTGTTATTTGACAACAGAGGATACAGGCCTGGTCGTTTCTGAATTGAACAATTGTAGATATGGAATTGTATCAGACCTGTACAATTTTGACATGAAAAAGACAAAGTAAAAATGGTTAGAGGAAAGTCATCCGGCTTTCCTCTTTCTTGTCTCCATCCACATTTCAATATATTCCATCTGTTCCTGATCGGAGACTTCCTGCGAGACGGAATCATCTCCGGCGGCGAGGCAGCAGAACAGTACAAATCCCTGCAGGCAGAAAAACACAATGAGTACGACTATGATCAAAAAAGACACCCCCTTTAGAGTGAACTGGAATATAGTATTATAAATCCTCTTTTTGGAGTATATGCATGAATCAGCCATTTTATACTGGAAAAGGCATCGGAGTGGCAATTCTTGACACAGGAATTTATCCGCATATAGATTTTGACAGCAGAATCTGTGCTTTTGTGGATTTTATTTCAAATAAAAAAATGACATATGATGACAATGGACATGGAACTTGCGTTGCCGGGATCCTTGCCGGGAGCGGCGCTGCATCGATGGGAAAATATAAGGGAGCGGCACCGGGCTGTCGTCTTGTGGCACTGAAAGTGCTGGATCGCTTTGGAAATGGAAACAAAGAAGATGTGCTGAAGGCATTTGAATGGATCTTACGTAACTGGGAGCGGTATAATATCCGAATCGTGAATATTTCTGTAGGGACGACATATCGGACACGAAGCGAGCAGGATGTGCT
>CAKSGI010000300.1 GCA_934454005.1 uncultured Eubacteriales bacterium
GTAACCAATCATATGAATTTGCTGTCTGTTAACTGTTTGAACCATTTTTTTCACATCCTCAATCATTGAGGATTCTGCCGTCTCCACTAATATAACACTATCACAATTCAGCATTTTTTCTAAATCATCATTATTTTTTATTGCATTCCCAACAATCACTTTTATTCCAGACTTATCTAATTCCTCTACTAATTTATTAACTCTTGAAAATGATTTTTCACAATCAATATTTAAAAACAAATAGTTCAACTCATGTAAGTTCATATATGACACTATATTAGTGTTTAGCAATTTTTCGGTACCTTCGTCTAAAAAGCCCAATTTATCTAATCCGATAGATGTAAAATCTTCTGTAGCATGCACTTTGTTGCTAAACATATAAAGAATTGCATTTATGATTATTAACACAACTAATCCAATGCCAATTCCCACTATTCCGTTCTTCATAAAATTAAATGAATTCTTGCTTACTTCAATTGTCTCTGCTCCGGATAATAAATATTGATAATAAGACTTCTCAGCATCACTTAAATTTTTTGGACTCTTTAAGTCAGCTAATTTTGTGGTAACAGAATTCAAATCTTCAGATAATTTAACCTGTTCATTTGCAATATAAGAAGTATCAACACCAGAAACACTGTCCAACTTTTGAAGTATTGCATCTATAGAAGCAGTCTTATTTTGAATATGTGTTTCAACAATACTTTCTATTTCCTCACAAGATTCTTTACTATTAGAATATACAGAAACTACTAATACAAACTTTTTGCCCGCTTCAAAAAATGATGCATCTTCATTATTTTTAGAAACATTCACTGAAACTAAATCACCCAGATTCGTTGTATTCTGATTAAAACTAGAACTTGCAATAATTTCCTGTCTTTCTTCATCAGAAAAACCACTAATTGTCCCATAATAATCTAATGCATTATTTATGTCTGTCTCAACACTATATGTAGACACAATGCCATAAGCATTTTCTATATCAATTTGAGACAAAGCACTATTCTTTGCCTTAGCTACCAATAATTTTTTTGTAGTTAAAGTTTGCTCATAAATCGCATATATATCTTTCACATCATTTTTCTGATTATCTGTCAAAGTTGCAGACGGTGTAGTATCAGTATTTATTTCTTTTTTGTATTTTGTATATTTATATGTAGAAAATAATACGCATATTACTATCGCTCCAAGGCAAATCTGTTTAAAATTTCTTTTCAAAGACAACACCATATCTTTAATATTTGTTGACCTTTCTTCATCATAGTTTTCAACACTATCCATAAAACTCTCCTAACTAGCATTCAATATTCTAATCATTATAAGTATTTCTTTCAAGATTCAGTACTAGATAAAATAAAAGCATTTTTTGCTTTCAGGGAAAATTTTAGTAATCACGTTTCTTCATTTTTTCTTTTTACAAATCAACTAATTTTATATCTATTTACAAGCTTTTTTAATTGTATAGTCATAAACTTCAACTTTTAATATACAATATTGTCATGAAAAAGAGACATTACAGAAAACAATACGCACATCGACATGCATCCCATAGTGCTTTAAGACAAAGACATATCCCTTATATTGCAAAAAAGAAATATTCTTACACTCCACAAACTTTTACCCATCACCAAAATACCAAACAAGAAAGTTCTCTCATCTCACAAGAATCATCAGTTAACAACTCGAAAAGTCTAAGTTTTTTTTCTTCAATAAGGAAAAAGCAATCCTCTTTACACGCAAGAGATATAAAAAGAAAAAAAGAAACATTATATCTTGCCTCTAACAGAAAAGATGATATTCAATCTTCAATTCAAGAAGAAATAAATCAGTTAAAAGAACTTAAAAGAACATTGAAAGCTCAGAAAAAAGAATTAAAGCTCACAAAGAAACAAATCCATAAAGCAAGAAAAAAGAACTACGGTCTAATCAGTATGATACTGATTGGTTTATTAATTACTCTCAGTATATTTTTATTCTTTGTAGTTAAATGGTTATTTCATACATGGCCAAGTTTACAAATGTCGGAATTAGTATATCAGGCAAAAGTAGGAGTCAACGGAACAAGCAAAGATATGATTACTGCTTTTATTACGCAAACGGTACTTCCTACCTCTTGTTTATTAATCGCTGTAATTCTGTTTTTTATCATGCTTGCATATAGCGGTAAAACACTTAGAAGATTTGGTAAAACGCTACTAATACTCATCAGCATTAGTTTATTAACTACTTCATTCAAAACATTTAATGACAGATTAGAGATTGCAGAATATTTAAACAATCGAAATACTTCCTCTGATTTTATCGAGCAAAACTATGTTGATCCTTCCACTACAGAGATTACCTTTCCAGAACATAAAAGAAATCTGATTACTATCTACCTAGAATCCATGGAAATAACTTACGCTGATAAAGAATCTGGTGGAGGGATGAATGTTAACTATATTCCTGAATTGACTACTTTAGCAAATGAAAACGAAAACTTCTCCGGAGACAACACTACTCTTAATGGTGGAATTTCGTTACCAAATACCACCTGGACAATGGGTGGATTATTCGCCTCCACAAGTGGGCTACCTCTGGATTTCAGTTCTGGAGAAAACAATATGGACACACAGGATTCTTTTTATAAGAATGCAACAGTTATAGGTGATGTCCTTGGATCAAATGGTTATCAAAATTATTTTTCCTGCGGTAGTGATGGTAATTTTGCAGGACGAAAATTATATTTTGAAACGCATGGCAACTATGAAGTACATGACATTGCCTACAACAAAGATACAGGCAGATTAGATCCTGATTATTATGTCTGGTGGGGATTCGAAGATTCCAAACTAATTGATTATGCAAAAGATGATTTAACTAACATTGCTTCCTCTGATGAACCTTTTAACTACACCATGTTAACAG
>CAKSGI010000301.1 GCA_934454005.1 uncultured Eubacteriales bacterium
GCATTCTTTGTTCAACCGTATACACTTTTTGCTTGTTATCCATTTCATGAGGCTTTGTCATATCGATACTTAAAATAGGTTCAAAAATAAATACTGGATTATCATATCGATGTTCTTTACAAAAATCATAATATTTTTGAGGAAGCTTTCGATTATAACGATTCGCTACCACCTCTAAAAAGTATATTCCTCTATCATAAAAATTAATCGTATTTTCATCTGCCTTATTATAATCATCCATGCACCTATCAACTGCTATTTCAAAAAAAGAGTCCCAATCTTGTTCTGGACCGCTAAGTCCATTATTTCTCATCATTCTGATAACTCTCGCCATCATATCCGTAAATGTTGGATAGCCACCGTCTGAAAGAGAAGGATACCTTTCCTTTTTAGGATCTCTTTGCGAAGAACCAATTATTAACGTTGTTTTCCCTGCGCCGACAGTTCCGTCTATAATGATTCTCATCTTGCTCACCTTGTTATTATACACATTAATCAAATGTCAACCGATTTTTCCCATTAGTAGCTTCTCTAATTATTTGTCCATAATTTCTTTTTTCCAGTGAGAGATTTTCAACGCCGATACGCTTTACTTCGTTTTTTAAAGCCTCCTCACTTCCCGCTTCAATTTCCAAATATGTTCCAACAGGTTCTGGAAATACGTCAAACATAATTTTAGCTTTTTCACCAACATACTCGTTGCGTTTTTTTTGAATCACTCTTTTGATATAAAATCCAGCCTTCCTTAATATCTCAAGGACCTCTATGACATTTCTTTCAAAAAAGACTCTTTCAGAGACAGCGATTCCGGTCAACTCCTTGATGAGGTTTTTCATGGTTTTTGCGTCACCCATCTCGCACTGACTAGCACATATCTCATATTCCATATTATCTTGAAAAGTTCCTGCACCGCCTTTTATCTTTATTGTGAAAATTAGATCTTCCTTTTCTTCGCTCAAATAGCTTCTCACACGAAATAATTGCTTATCAAAATCCCTTCTTTCCGTCTCCATAATATAATCCGTTTCTATGCTTTGTTCACTTTTAACATAGCCCTCATATTCTATCTTTGATACAATCTTATTTTCCATCTCTGAATCATCAATTTTCAGCTTCAGTTCACATTCATGAAACGCCTTCATTGTATTTCTCCTTTAATTATCAAATTCAACTAATTCAGCTGCGTTCAAAATTCCATTAATTTCCTGTCTAAATATTGGAAACAAAGGATTGTTAATATAGATATCAAACATCGGGTGATTTCCTTTCATCCTTGTCTGAAAATTAAATTTGACATTAATGCATTTTTCATGTTCACCATTTTCAATATATATCATCGAGCAATTCACCGGATGCTGGACATAATATATTTTCACAGCCTTTCCATATCTTTTCTGAAGACTTTTTAATCGTTCTATAACATAAGTTTGATTGCTACTAAATTCCGCCGTATCACCTCCAACATTATAATCCTTAGACGAAATATAGTGGAATTCTCCACCGTTGTCCAACATCTTCTCAATATGGTTATAGTATTTTCCCAAAAATATTTTTCCAGTCCTAATTACACATATAATTTTTTTAGCTCCCTCTATTCCCTTTCGATTTCCTTTCAGCTCTTGAAAAGTTACAGGCAGATTGCAGATACATGGATCATCATATGTACCCAAAGATTCTATATAAAGTCGTAATTGATTTTTCAGCCTTTGAATTAAATCTTCTCTACTTTTAAATTCAATATAAAGTCCTTTGTAGTTCTTCTTGAACTCACGGACTTTGATTAGATCCTCAATCTCCGCATCAGACGTCGTACCATTTATAACAATGTCACGCTCATCAAAACATACAAATACTTGTTTTCCCTCTTTTATCATCATTTCAATTTCTTCAATTGTACCCGACTTTGCTCTTTCAGTAGGTGTTCCAAGTTTTTTCCCGAATAAAGCCACAATCAAATCAGCATTCTGAATAAGCGTGTTATTTATAATTATCTGTGGATCACCCGAACAAAACAGAACGTCTTTATCCCAATATTTTACATCAAAATGCAGTCCCCGATAATTGGCATTCCGTTCATTAACATCATCTACAGCTTTCTGAACTGTTGCTCGTTCTTCGGTCATATCTGATGGACAAGAAATTACTATGTCATAATGTGTAAACCGTCTAGCCATTTTTGACCTCCCAAAACATATATATCCTATTAAACAAAAAAGCTCTATCAACTAAGGTAGTTTTCTAACTTCCTTAACTTGATAGAGCAATATTTCTTTGCTCGTCTTGACAATCCCAATTCAAAATGTACTGCATTACACTCCATCAGTATGTCAAAACACGGTTTTTTCTTTTATTATACCATCTTTTTGATTCCCATCTATATCGTTTCGACGAACCGCCATTCGGTTTTCCGTTTTATTGCATAAAAGTCCCACTCTTCATGAGATTATTCTGTTGGTCCCGTTTTCCAAGGATCATTCTGCTTACCTCCCTTTGAGTATTGGATAAGCATCTCTAAATACTCTTCTAACATTTGGAACTTCCATTTAGGAAGGCTTCTATATTTTATCATGAACTCCTTTTCCTCGCTGTCCACAGTCAAAGGTGTATCTTCAAGCAACTCATATATTGAGATATTCAGTGCATTGCATATTTTATATATTGTATAAAGCTGCGGCCTGGTACGTCGATGTAAGAGCTCATTTAGCGTTGACGGTGCAATTTCAGCTTCTTCTGCAAGTTTTTGGATTGAAAGACGCTTTGCTTGTTTAATAAGCTCGAGTTTTTGCATCATCTTTTCACACTCTGCATCTGGGCTGTATTTCATCTCTTTTTTATCATTGCTCATCATTTACCTCATACCTAAAGACTATCTATTTTTTTTGAAGAACTTTTATCAAGCTTATTCC
>CAKSGI010000302.1 GCA_934454005.1 uncultured Eubacteriales bacterium
AATTAACTTTAACACAGAAATGAAGTTCCCGCACTTTTTTTATTTTTTTGTAACATATGTATTGTAAACCTACAAATAAAATTTTTTAAAATTTATCTTACCTATTGTAATATGTGTATAAAAATGTTATAATATGTTCAATTAATTATAATCATTTATGACATTTATTATAGGAGATGAGGGTATGGCAAATAGGACTTTAGATTCTATATTGGCTTCTATTGGTAGTTGTCAAGAAATAGACCTTCATCAAGATATTATATTTGAAGGTAATGGAAAAAAAGATAGTTCTGGTAAAGTGGTTTCTCAGCATGAATTTATGCCTGTAGATATAGCCAAAATAGCAAGCAAAATAAAAAAACCAAAAAATTGGAAAGGGCGAATAATACTTTTGGGAAGCCAAACTGCAGAACTTACTGAAGATGTTTCTTATGAGTATTATAAACTTACTAATAAAAGTGTAACAGTTGTAGGTCCAAAGGATGATTTAATAATTGAATATATAAATGATAATCAAACGATTATTGGTGTAGGATGGAATGACAGTGATCCAGAAAGACCAGATTATATTGATTTTGCTAAAAAAGATATTTATGCACTTGATAAATTATTATGTGGAATACAGAATAAATTAAATAATTTTAATGTATTATTTAATGAATATTTTGAGTCGATTTTACCAGATTATAAAAATAGTAATATAAAAATTAAATTATGGTTTAAGAAGCTTTTAGTGATAAAAAAAGTGTTGATAGATAGTGAGAAGTATATAGATTATATTATTCCTAGTCAGGACTTAGATGAGGATAGTATAAGTTCTTGGAAAGAAGTATTGGCTGTATCAAAATCTATTACATCCTTGTTAATAAGTTTTTCTGATGAATCAAAATATATTATGGACGATACTAATGACATGCTTAAGCTTTTAGAATTAAATGATTTTGCAATTAAATTAGAAGATATACAAAAAGAAACATTGCCCCACTTATTTGCAGTTGCTGAAAATCTATTTAGAATTTTTAATTTAAGTATGATTAAAGAATCTTTGGATTTATCTGATCCGGATATGGTTTCTATAAGCACATATATTAACTAATTTTGATAATGTCATATACATATACATTTTATTTTTTTACTTCCTCTTTATTAATTCTTGATATACGATTGTATATCAAGAATTATTTTTACATAATATATAAAAACGTTATCATAGAGTTGTATAATATTTTAGGAGGTGTTATATTTGTTTGATTTAAAAAAGTATATAATTGTATGTGGGCATAGTGGATGCGGAAAAACAAATTTTTCTATAAATTTATCTTTATACTTAACAAATAGAGGATATAAGGTTACTATAGTAGATCTTGATGTTGTTAACCCGTATTTTAGATCATCAGACTACATAGAATTGTTTAAGGAGAATAATATACAATTAATTTCACCTGTCTATGCGGGCTCTAATTTAGATATTCCCACAATAGACTCTAAAATTTACTCAGTGTTTTTAGATGTAGATAGATATGTTATATTTGATGTGGGTGGAGATAGTGATGGTGCAAAATTGTTATCTGAATTTTCTCAAAAGTTTAGTTCTAAAAATTATGATATGCTTTATATTATAAATAAGTATAGACCTATGATATCAAACGTTGATGCTGCCATAAATGTTTTAAGAAAAATAGAGATAACATCTAAATTGAAAGCTACGGCCATAGTTAATAATTCTCATTTACAAGAATATACAAATGTATCTAATATTTTAGATTCTATTGATTATGCAGAGGAAATATCTAAAAGGACGCAGTTGCCAATATTAACGACGTCTGTGTCTTGCGAAACACAAGAAAAAATTAAAGATATATTTAAAGTGGACCGCTATGTGACTCCGACTTGGGTTTTAAATCAATAGTGAATTATGTTAGGTTTAAAGGTTGTTATTTAAAAATTAGACGTCTAAATTTGTTGTTTTATTAAGCTTTTTATATTTATTTTATAGAAAGGCAGTGTATATAGTGAGCAAGATAACAATAAATGAAGATAGATGTAAGGGGTGTGGTTTATGTATAAAAGCATGTCCTAAAAAAATAATAGAAATCTCTAAAAGTAAAATAAATAAAAAGGGTTATCATCCAGCAAGTGTAATAAATAATGCTAAATGTATTGGTTGCATGTCATGTGCCATAATGTGTCCAGATGTTGCCATAACAATAGAAAGGTAGGCGATTGTTTTGGAACATCGAGTTTTAATGAAAGGCAATGAAGCTTTAGCAGAGGCCGCGATAATGTCAGGATGTAAACATTTTTTTGGATATCCAATAACACCACAAACAGAATTGGCAGCATATATGGCAAAAAAAATGACTGAAATAAATGGTACGTTTTTACAGGCAGAGTCCGAAATAGCAGCTGCAAATATGGTTTTGGGTGCTTCTGCTTCTGGAATGAGAGCTATGACTTCTTCATCTTCTCCGGGAATAAGTTTAAAGTCAGAGGCCATATCTTATATGGCAGCATCTGATTTACCGGCTCTTATTGTTAATGTGCAAAGAGGGGGACCTGGTCTTGGAGGAATACAACCATCTCAGGCTGATTACTGGCAAGCTACAAAAGCTACAGGTCATGGAGACTTCCAAATCCTTGTATTTGCTCCATCCACAGTTCAGGAAATGGTAGACTTGGTGGCAAAAGCATTTGATAGTGCAGATAAATATCGTATGCCGTCTATGATTTTAGCCGATGGTATGCTGGGACAGATGATGGAACCAGTGTATATAAATAAAGATATTAAACCTAATTTGCAATCAAAACCGTGGGCCGCAAATGGACATAAAAATAAAAGAAAACATAATGTTGTAAAATCGCTTTATCTTACACCTCAATCA
>CAKSGI010000303.1 GCA_934454005.1 uncultured Eubacteriales bacterium
GAGAAAATGGTTCCCGAAGTTGAAAGACACAAATTTATGGAACATAAAGGATTAAGTATTGATGGGGACAAAGGAGGGGGAATCTATGAAAAGGAAAATGTTATCAATCGCATTATTGGCGATGCTGGCGTTAGGATGCAGTGCGAAGGCATCCGCGCAGGACATTGCGATCGATGAGACCAATTTCCCGGATCCGGGACTTCGTGAGTATGTGCAGACCGCGTATGATACGAATAAGGATGGGGTGCTGTCGGATGAGGAGAATGAATCAGCACAGAGTATGAATGTATACTTTAATACAGATCCAAACCTGGTGATCAGTCTTAGAGTGAAATCGGGATATGCGGATTGTGACAGTAAGTTTCGGTTGAATGGTGGCTATGATGCGACAAAAGAAGATCTGGGAGAGGCATCCATCGTGAAAGAGTTTCCATGTGATCAGATAAAGGCGAATCCGTTGAGTAAGTATGCAACGTCTATGGAAGATGCCTTCTATGTAGTGGGGATATATCGGTGGGATATGGTAATCAATAATGGAGTGAAAAACTGGAAGGGAATGGAGCTTCTGACAAATCTGAAAAGAGTCAGTATTGGGGGAAGTGTTCCTAAAAAGCTGGTAATATCTGATTTTAACGCAATGGAATGGTTGACACTTGGTGGCGACACGTCTGATTTTGAACAGGTTGTAGTGAAAAATTGTCCGAAATTAGTTAATTTCAGTTTCACAAGAACAAAAAAACTTAAAACCATCGATCTGTCAAAAAATACAGCGTCATTGAAAAGAATTGACCAGGAAGAGTATTGTGACAGCACTCAAAAGAGGAAAACTCCAACTCGAATCAACCTGAAAAAATTGATATTGAAAAAAGCACCTGTACTGGAAAGTGTTTTTTTAAAAGAGGCGCCCATAAAAAAGGTGCAAATAAAGTATACATCTCTGAAAAAACTGAAATATATATGGTTGTGGAGCGGGGATGAAAAAGCGAATCTGAATCTTAGTTCCTGTAAAAAATTAATACATATGACGATTCATGGAAAATATAATAAGTTAACACTGCCAAATAAAGAACTTGAGGCAGCGTACTCTACGGGCTTTTACGGTGATGACGATTATGAAGAACTGATTCCTTTTGGAGCAAAAGAAGGACCTAAGATTATCGATATCAGTAAGTCAAAAAATGCAGATGACTATGCAGATGTTATCATTGGAAAATGGGGTCAGGCTTTGAAAAAAGGGAAAACGTATACCCATACTTTGATTATGAATCGAAAGATGTACAACAGCCGCCAGGTATCTCTGGAGAGCCTGCAGAAACGGGGGATTCGGATTAAGATAAAAGGATAGAGTAACTCAATATCAAAATATAACCTGAAAAATAAAGAGAGCTAGAAAAAAGGACAGAGGAGGGGAATCTATGAGGAGAAGAATGTTACCAATCGCAATATTGGCGATGCTGGCATTAGGATTCAGCGCGAAGGCATCTGCGAAGAGCGTTTCGATTAATCAGAAGACGTTTCCGAATAAGATATTCCGGACGGAGGTCAGTAAGTGGGACAGGGATCGAAACGGAACGTTGTCAGCTAAAGAAATTAAGAACATCAAAAAAATCTCCATGAGAACGACAGCCAAAAATCAGAATAAAACCATGAATCTGGCAGGGATTGAGCGGTTGAATCATCTGACGGAACTCAGGGTGGAAAATGGATATCGGATCAAAAATCTGAAATCAAAATCGTTGAAAGATTTGACAGTGGATCAGTATGCACTGAGCAAACTCAGTGTGAAGGGGGTTCCGAATCTGACAGCGTTTTCTGTGAATCCCAAAAATGAGATCAGCAAAGAATCCGGACGTGGATATTCAGCGGTAAAAGATCCATTAACGGATTTTTCGGGGAACCGGAAATTAGTTTCGTTATATTACAGTTACAAGCATACAAAAAAGAATTTGAAGATATCGAAATGCCATGAATTAGAGGAGTTATCGTTGGGATATGAAGTATCAGGCATTGATCTATCTAATTTTTTAAAGTTACAATGGCTGGAATTGTCAGGAAAGAGTAATATGACATTAGATTTATCCATGCTAAGTAATTTGAAAACAGTGAGTTGTGAAGGACGTATTGCCAATGTCTTGTTGCCAAAGGAAAGTCAGTTAGAAGAGATATCTTTCGATGGGGTGAATGGACTGGATCTTAGTGATCAGACAAAGTTAAAGAGCGTGGTTCTGGGAATGTGCCAATTAACGAGTGATCTTTCACAGAATAAAGATTTGCAGCAAGTAAATTTATATTTATGCAAAGTGGATCATGCTTTAGATTTTTCCCAGAAACCCGATTTACAGAAGGTGAATATATATGGTATTAACGACCAGATGTTTGATTTCTCGCAAAGTTCACAGTTAGAAAGTTTGGAGATTGATTCTGGTCATGGTTTGTCTCTTGTGATGCCAAACAGCGAAGGATTTGAATATATTCAATTATGCAATGTTGATATTCCGGAGGTAAATTTGAGTGGTTGTCCAAATGTGAAGAGGATCGAATTTCGTGTAGATGGTATGGAGAAAACGCATGTAATCCCAAGAGTAATTGCAAATACCCTGAAAGAATTAATTTATGTTAATTTACATGGAAATCTTGCGTATGAGAATTGCAACACGTATACCCTCGATAGTTTTGACATATCACAGTCGTCAAAGATAAGGACTTTGTTTATTGAAAATTTGCCGGCCTATCAAGTGAAGAAGGAATGGTTTCCGGACTTGGAATTGACGAACTTATGAGAAATAGGAGAGGAGAACATTACGGAATACACAATCGAACTTCAGGACATCCCCTGGGACAGACTGGATGCGTGGAGTGATTATTGCAAGTACGCCAAGA
>CAKSGI010000304.1 GCA_934454005.1 uncultured Eubacteriales bacterium
CACAATATTCCGAAAAGTATTTATGAAAATCACAGGTATCATGGACAAAATGATTACTATAATGTGATGGTAAATCAAATTAGTAAATTTTGTGAAAGAAAAGAGAAATATCATAAATATTTTGCTTTAGGTGTTGGTTTACATACAATACAAGATTTTTATGCTCATAATGTAATGTTAAATCAAAAGCGTGTAAGAGCAAAAAAGGTAGCAGAAGGTTTTATTTATTCAAGAGTACAATATCCTAAAAAAGGTTCACCTAATATAATTTTAGGAAATCATCCAAAGTATATTTCTTGGAAATATGCTCGGCAATGCATGTTGAATAAAGATATAGGTAACAAAGCTTATTACAATGTTCATTCAATAACGGCGGATAATCCGTATGCATATTTTTCTGGAACTAAATGGAAAAGAAGTAAGGATGGGTATTCAGCAAGATACTACAAAGCAATAGAAGCATCGGTAGATTATCTAAAGAGAGCAAAAAAAGGTAATACAAGAATAACAAAATTGAAACTTTAAAAACATAGCAATGAGTTGAACATAAGGAGAAAAAATGAAGAAAAAAATATGGATAACAATATGTTTTATATTTGCTTTGTGTGGTGCGGTCTTAATGACCGTGCCTACACAGGCAAAAAAGAATCCCAAGGATTTAAAAAATTTAAAAAAAATTTTGGCTAAAACAACAAATTTATCAGAATATATGGTCGATATGAATAATTTAGATACATTTGGAGATTTTACATGGGATAAGAACGGAAGACTAATTAAAATTTCGTTAATAGAAATGGATATAAAGGTTAATGGAGAGTTGGATTTAAATCAATTTCCTGAACTTCAGTATTTTTATTGTTTTGATAATAACATAACTGGATTAAAAGTTGACAAATTAAAGAAATTAAAAGAATTAAAATGTTTACATAATCAAATTAAAGAATTGAACATTAGAGGTTGTAACAATATTGAAAATATTACTTGTATCAACAATGGAATAGAAAAAATTGTAATGCCCCAAAAGTCAAAAATAAAAACAATAAATTTGGTACGTAATAATTTACAAACAATAAATTTGCGCAATAGTAAGAAAATTAAATTACTATATTTGAGTTCAAATAAAATAAAAAGTATAGATGTTAGAAAAAATAAAGAATTACAAAAAATAGATTTGTCCAAAAATAAGTTAAAAACCTTAGATATAAGGGGACTGAATAAATTACAAATATTAAAGTGTAATAAAAATAAATTACATAAGATAATATTGGGAAATAATAAAAAAATTAAAAGATTATGTTGTAACAAAAATAATTTAACACAATTAAATTTAAATGGAGCAAATAAAAAAATAAAGGTGCAATGTGATAGGAATGTTAAGATAAATGGCAAGTTGAGAAAAATTGAGATATTGGGAAAGAAAGGAAAAAATAAGACGGATGTTTTATATCTTTCAAAATTTATAAAAAAACAATATAAAAATGGGGCAAATATTTCCTTAGACTTAAATAAACAAAGATATTATAAATGGAACAATAATGGCAAATTGAAAGCAATATATTTGTCTGACATAGGACTTAAGGGAAAATTAAATTTGAATAAATTCACTGATTTGGAGAAAGCTTATTTTTTTAATAATAAAATTACAAAAATATATTACAATAAATGTAAAAAATTGGAAGAGTTAGGCTGTGGTGGAAATCAATTAAAGGTATTAGAACTTAAAAATATGCCACAACTTCGGCGAGTGGATTGTTGTGATAATATAATCAAGGAAATATATGTTCACAATGTGCCAAAACTAAGATACCTGGATTGCAGTAATAATAAAATAAAAAACATTGAAACTGTTAATTTGAAAAATTTGAAACACTTAAATTATGAAAATAATTTTGTAAAAACAATAAATACGTTTTATTTAAAAAATTTAAAATATTTAAAATGTAACAACAATAATATTAACAGTTTGAATGTAAAACATTTGAAAAATGTAGAGACGTTATATTGCGGTAATAATAGATTATCAGTATTAAATACGAACAAATTAAAAAAATTAAAAAATTTGAACTGTGCAGATAACATTATTACAAATTTGGACTTAAGTAAAAATAAAAATATAGGTTATTTAAATTGCTCAAGAAATAAGCTGCAAAAATTGGATTTATTAAAAAATACAAATATATATACAGTTAAATGTTCATTTAATGAATTAAAAGATTTAAAAATCGATAACTGTGAAGGATTATCTAAATTATATTGCAATAATAATAGATTAAAGCAACTAAATACACAACGAGCTAGTGGATTGATAAAATTTGATTGTAGTAACAATCAACTGACGAATATATATGTAACTACAACAGATTGGGATTATCCACTTCAATTAAGATGTTCAAATAATAAAATAAAAGAGCTAACATTGAGTGCGGTAGTGATTAATAAATTGGATTGTTCCGATAATGAAATTGAAAAAATAAATTTAGATGATAGTTATGTATATTGTTTTATATGTAAAAACAATAAGATACAGGAATTAAATTTAGAAAATGTAACGATTGGAAATGAATTAGATTGCTCAAAAAACAATATAAAATTATTAAATTTAGGCAAAAATAATTTTTATAATTTAAATTGTAGTGGAAATAATTTATCTAATTTAAGTATTTATCAAATGAAAGCATTAAGAATATTAAATTGTCGAAATAATAATATTGCAACTTTAAATATTAGAAGAAAATATATTCCATTGTTATATGTTGATAAAACTACGAAGTTAATAAAATAAATTTAGTTTGTGATTTACAAGGTAGGTACAGGATTATGAAGAAAAAACTATGGATAACAATATGCTTTATATTTGCATTGTGTGGTAT
>CAKSGI010000305.1 GCA_934454005.1 uncultured Eubacteriales bacterium
TTATAATGCTGTTACTAGCACATATATGATGAATGAAAACATCAATGCTCAGAAAGAAAGTAACGATCTGATTCCGCCAACTGCAAAAGGAAATTCTTCTGGAAGTTATGTTGCCACTGCATTATTTGGCAGTCAAGTTTATTGCCATGTTATGAGTGTAACCGCTCAAATGGCAAAAACGATTGATGATTATTTCACCATGTATGGCTATGCAACGCACAAAATTAAAGTGCCGAATATCACAGGACGGTCGAAGTGGAATTTTGTCAAAACGGTAAATTGCGGATTGCATGGAGCTTGTGTTCTTGATGATATCAACTTTTTACAGGCAATGTTTAACCGAGGTGTGACTTTTTGGCATACGGATGATGTCGGAAATTATGGTCTCCCCAATGATTAGGAGGTGATAGCATGTATTCTAACCCATATCGAGTGAGCAACAAGGAAGTGTGGGGATGCTGGGAAAACAACCCTAACACGTCACCGGAAGAAAAACTGTATTTCCGGCACTTTTTTGACAAATTTGTGAATCTGGCATTATCGCGGTATGAATATGACGGTTTACCGGATGAGATACCGCCGCGGATGCTGAACTCTTATCTGCTTTGGCAGGGTATATGCCTATTTAAAAAAGAACCGATCACCGGACTTTTTGGTGTTTTCGGTGTTAATCTGGTTGGCGAACCCGATATTTACGGTATCCCAACGGATTGGATTGCATACGCCATGAACGGGCAATATTATGATCAGACAGACAAAGAAGAAAGTGCACTGATCTTTGCACGACCGTTTGCAGTGCCGGAAATTCTCAGCATTATTTTACATTCTCAGAGTTTAGCTGAAAAAAAAGCATCAACGAGAGTTAATGTAATTCAACAGAGGACACCTGTTGTGATCAGTGGTGACAGCACACAGAAGCTCAGCATCGACAATTTTATCCAGAAGTGGGTGAAAAATATCCCATTCATCAAGACGAAAAGTGATCTGCGAAAACAGATTCAGATTGATACCATTGATTTAAAAGTACAGCCGATTTTTAACGAGCTTGACACAGCCGCACAAAGAGAAGTTGCGGCATGCTTAGCAGATTTAGGCATCGAAGCAAGCGGAGTAGAAAAACCGGAAAGGCTTGTTTCCGCAGAAACGAGCTATAATGACGGTGAAATTGAGTTGACACGGAATGGAAATCTCGCAACCATTCAGAGGGGACTTGATGCAATCAATGCAATGTACGGACTTGATATTCATGTGCGTTTCAATTCAAAAATGATTACTCCAATCAACAGACCGGATGTTTTTGACAATACAGAAAGCAAAACATCGGAAAATGAAAACGAACCGTCAGAAAGTGAGGTGTAATTATGTTTCTCGGGTATCACTACGAAACAAAAACATTGACGAATACCATCGAGCAGTTGGTTATTGCGGACAACGTCATTCACCCACTTGAAAAGCAGAACATTGATAGCATGATTGGAAAAGCGGTAGAATTAATATTCAATTTTGATTTTCCATTTTATGTAGACGCAGAAGCAGTAGAATACAATTCTACAAAATTAGCATTCGAAAAAATGTTCTGTTTACAGTATTTCCGGGAACAAATCGGACTGGAAACGATTGGAGAATTTCAGTATCATCTCAAGCGGATTTTGACAGTAAACATGCCGTACTATGAACAGTTGTACCGAAGTATCACGTTTGAATATGATCCACTTATCACACATAAGAGTACACGGAACGTGCAGAGTACAAAAGACGATACACGAACGGGAGTCATTTCTGGAAACAGTACCGCAAAAAATAATACAACAGCCGATACGAACAACGACACACAAAACATTCATTCGGACAATCCGCAGATTAATTTTGCCGGAACGAATTATGCGTCTACGATGGATCGGGGGCAGAATACCATTCATAATAGTTCTGTTAGTAATGGAGAAAATACGACAAAAACGAACAGTAATGACACGTATCATGCAGACAATACAGACACAATTACAGACAGTGGTTTTGACGGCAGTTATTCGGCAGAGATTCAGAGATTCAGAGATACAATTTTGAATCTGAACAAACGGATCTGCGATGATTGCAAAGAATTGTTTTACCAATTTTATTAAGGAGGTTAAGTATGACAGAAAAACCAACAATTCCAGATTTCCCTAATTTGCCCGATTTTGGGCAGATGATTTCACAGGCGTGTGAGGTTGTCGCAAATGTACAGGGAATCCCGTATGATTTCAATGGAACGTTGAGTCTGGAAAACAAATTTGTTGTGCTGTTTAAGACGGTAAAAGAAATGTTTGACGCTCAGGATGCACTTGCAAAAAGTTATCGTGCGTTATATGATTTTGTCAATAATTATTTTACCAACCTTGATGTACAGGAAGAAATCAATAATAAAATTGAATCAATGGCAAGTGATGGCAGTTTATTTTCTTTTTTCAGAAAATATCTTTCATTTGTATGCATTGAATGGTTCGGTGGAAAAGGAGACGGAACAACAGATGATTCTGCCGCTTTAAAAAGTGCATTATCAACAGGTCTTCCGGTTTCTTTAGAAGCGAAAAGCTACCTGATTAATCAGAGCATTGATATTCCAAAAGATGGATGCATTTACGGATGTAACGGAGGTAGCAAAAAGCAGACACACAACAGTACAAATATTGTAAATACCGTAAAACTTGGTTATCTGTTCTTTATGGGAGAATCATCTGTACTTTCTAACTTGCGTATCATCGAACAGGCAGAGACTACTAGCTGTATCATTACAGCTAAAACTGATACTGATTATGTTGAAAGTAATGCTATCCTTGAAAATGTTAGTATTATGATTCATAATAAAACGAGTGTTGGTTTTGATATTGGC
>CAKSGI010000306.1 GCA_934454005.1 uncultured Eubacteriales bacterium
GATTATAAAACATTTTTCAGAAGCCATGATAGTGACACTGGTCGGGACTTTAATGTTCGGAATCATCTTTTCAATCCGAGACGAAAATGGAAATATAGGATTTGTCAAGATGACGGGACAGGCAGTGCAGTATCAAGAGTTTGATTATAACGCATTTGTGGATTTTGATAAGGTGTTTGCCGAATCACAAAAAGCAATGCCGGTTACTATGTATGATTTAAGTCAGCCGGATATAGTTGCAGGACAGGATGTTGTCTTATCAGATTACATACATTCAACCGCTTATAATGGATCTGCGTTACAGCCCAAAGTAAAAAAGATACTGAAAAATGGGATTGAGGTTACAGATATTTATGATAAAAACAGTGGAATCGTTAATTTCCCGAAATCCGGTGTGTATGATTTTTACATATCCGTCATGGATGATACTATGCGCCGGGTAAATTTAAAGTTAGAGATTCCAGTCAGCAGATAGGAGGAGTGGAAGTTGAAAAATGCGGTGAAATGTATTGTATTGTTTTTGTTTGCAATTTGCGCATTGCTTATAGGTCTTACCTTATATGGCCGTGAAACCAGACAAAAAGAGCTGCAGAACAATTTGCATAATGTAGCGGAACAAACGGTAAAAATAGCGACATCTGAACGAGGCTATAACATTGCAGATAGTAACGAAATGATGGCAGACACGATTGAAAATATGGTTGTGAGCATGGTTACGAAATCAGATCTTGAGTGTGATTTTTATGGTGTGGATGCAGAAAAGGGATTGTTATCCCTCAAACTCACAGAAGATTTTAAGCATCCAAATGGACAGGATGGAAAAGTCGAACATGATCGGACGGCAATATGTGATAAAAAAGAGGAGGATACGATGTGTACAGTAAAGTTTTATACGGCTCAGGATGCCACAGACTGCTATATGAGTGTGAGTATTCTGACTGGAGATAAGATAACAGCGCCGGTTGGACCGGAAGAAAAAGATAGAGAATTTGCTGGCTGGCTGGATTCAAATGGTTATCTGGCAGACTTCAGTTTGCCGGTACAGCATGATATGACATATTATGCATCATGGAGGTAGAGACGGAAGTGTGCTTACAATATATCGGATCATATCTCGTGATGCTGAGTATTACTTTTGGACTGCACATAATTCTTCTAAAATATGAGAAGAAGAAATGGACAGTAAAATTTTTTGTGGAAGACATATTTTTAGCCGGATACTTTCTTTTTTGCATGTTTTGGAATGAGAAGTATACAACGATGGGAAAGGATATTCTGGCAATATTGCCGCAGATTCCTTATCTTATATTGTTTCCCGTAAAATTTGTAACTAGTATGGAGGAAAAAAGATGAAGTTTATAGATCAGTTGACTCAAATTATACAAAGTTATGATGCACAACTTATTTTCAATGTCTATGCGGGAGCGTATGGTTTAATATTTGTTTTTCTTTTTTCATTTACGTTGCTATTTTCTTCGGCAATATATAAAACGACACCTAAAAAAATTCTAAAGCTTATGGGTAAGTGTTTTCTTTATTCATTCTATGTGTTGTTTTGGCTCCAATGGAGTCTTACATATTTTGATAATTTTTTCATGTATATGTTACCGGGATTACCGTTTGTTATAGTACTGTTAGCAAAAATCTGGAAGGCCAGGAGGAAAATCAAAGAAGTATGCAAAAAAATTACGGCAAAAGACTTTTGGAATTAGTTGAATGCGGAGATGTGGTAAATATATGTCCGGTATCAGAGCTCCAGAAGCATGTTATTGGAAATACATACTGGTGTGGAGAAAAGCAGAAATGGTACAGAGTTGTGGACATACATATGAATGAGTTCAATTTTTTTAAATATATGATGGTTGAGTGGGAAGATGGCAACATTGGAAATTATAACTATCCGCTTGATACCAGAAAAGACTGCCAAATAGAATTGAATGAAAAAATAAAAAAGAGATTTTGTATACTTCCCCTTTTACAATAAATAGAGCCACATCAGGGGAAGATGCGGCTCCATCGTAATGGCTACTTACGATTAAATTATTATAGCAGAGCAAAAGGATAAAGGCAAGAGTTTTAGCGGGGTTACACCCCGCACCCTGTCTGCCGCACTGCACAGTTACCGCGGCTGCGCCTAACACTAACTGTTCCGCTTGGTTTGATGATCATGGCAGATGTTCGATAACGTCATCAATGCTGCAGTTAAAATAATCACAGATTTTATCGATTGTTTCAAGAGATATGTATTCGTTTTTTGACATTTTTGCAAGAGCCACAGTGCCAAATCCGACGGCTTCGCGTAATTGTGTTTTAGTCATGTCTTTTTCGAGCAATAATCTAAATAAGGGCTTGTAACTAATCATAATTTATTCCTCCAATTTGTATTTTAACATAATGAATTTGCAAGTCAATATAGAATGTTTAAAAAAACAAATATAATGATTGACAAACAATGAATGCAGTGCTACAATAAATTTGCAAAAACAAATATTAAAACACGTTTTTGAAATAAATAATATGTAAAAAAACATGATTTGTTTATGAGTAAAAAAATTCTTTTAAATTAGTGGAAGTGGGTGAAAGAATGTTACAGATGAGGAATAAAAAGAAATTATTGATTGAAGAAGAAAAAAAGACAGGGTTGTACCATGTGCAGCTTCTGAAGGCATCCGGAGAAGTGGAGCAGGATTTGTTTGTGAGTCCGGATTTTTTTGCACAAGCATTATTTGGAAATTTCAATCCGCAGGAAGTGAGTGCTCCAGAAGTCAAATCCCTAAGATGGCTTGCGAATATGTTTCCGTATACAGAGCATCCGGAAGATGAAGCGGATAAAATAACAAATGCAATTCATGTTTATACTACGGC
>CAKSGI010000307.1 GCA_934454005.1 uncultured Eubacteriales bacterium
TTAGAAGGAGAAAAGAGGATTGGTTTATCTTCTCCTTTAACCCTTATCAACCCCCTTGGATACACTGAAGAATATGAAGAAGGTGGTTTTTCTGCATTATCTATCGGTGTTCTTGTACCACAAAATTTATGCGTACCTCTTTTAACTTATGACTGGCGAAACGCTGATATGAAAGGAATTCTTACTTATATGGATTATTCGCCAGATATAACTGTTCTAGGGGTTGGTGCTATTTTATACCTTGCTAACATAGATGAAAATGGAGAGATTAATGGTTCCCAAAATTGCGATGAAAATCTAGATAATGGCTATGGTTGCATAGAAATAGGAAAAAAGCGTTTCAAACCTGTTTCCCCCGCTGTTGCCGCAAAATACTGTGAAAGTTCCGCCGCAGATAGCTTTGGCACCGGACAAATGTATGTCGGTTTTGATTTACTTGCGGATGTTAAAATTTCCCCAAAACTTTAAATTGACATTAAGAACCCCTGTAAAAACGTGGGTTCTTAATGTAAAAAAATGCACTATCCCTACTCTAAACAACTAAAAGCCCCCTTGCGGGAGCTTTTCCTTTATTGGTGGTGTAGTAAATACCAACGATACCCGGCATACTAAAGATTCACATTGTCCAAGCCAAATAACAGGGAATCTACAGGGAATTTTACATCGATTCTACCCAATATACCATCTTAAAATTCTTGAATTAATTGCCTTACGAAAACATTGCACCCAAAATTATCAGGGAATTTAAAATTAAGATCAGGGAATATTTTAACCTAATAATAGCTTGATTTTGATATAATTAGTGGTGTACACTATAAGAAATTTTTTGAAACTTAATTAAACTATAAAATGACAAGTGTTATTGATGAGGCCTATATAAATGATAATTTAATAAATAACGACTCGTTATTTAATTACATTTATGTCATTGAGCAAAATTTTGACATTATTCCCAATACAGATAATCACTACGGAGCCTGCATTGCTTATCAAGACATTACAGAGTTAAGAAATGAGTTCCTAAATGAGTTATATGATTCAATTCAAGATTGGGTATATAATCGCAAAAAGTACAATAAATTGAAAACTAGTGCAATGAGCAAAGGCAAAACAGAGTCTGCGGCAGCTAGCGAAATTTCAAGACGAGCCAGAGATACATTTAGAGGCAATAGAAACTCCCAAAATATCTTGATTCAAGGACAACTCGGAGAATTACTACTATTCCATTTTATACAAAGGTTACAGAAAGCAATACCTTTATTAAGAAAAATGAAAATAACAACATCAAATAAACATGAACGATTTGGTGCAGATGCGATTCATTTCAAATACGAACAAAAGAAACCTATTATCATACTGGGAGAAGCAAAAACATATACGAGTGAATATAAGTTTAATGAGGCATTTACAGATGCAATTATAAGTATATTAAATACATATAAAAATCATAGAGATGAGATTAATTTTTATACCCATGAAGATTTTTTAGATCCAGAAATGGATGAAATTGCAGAACAATATATCAATAACACATTAAAAGATATAGAAGTTCACCTTGTATCTATAGTGGTATATAATGAAACTTCCGATATAATGGGTAATACAAGAGATGAAATCTTACAAAAAATTACTAAAGTCATTGAAAACAGATATTCTAATTTTGATAAAGATAAAGTTGATATTAAGAATAATGCTATACTAAAACGTATTACATACATTATTTTTCCAATATGGAAACTAGATGAGCTCGTAAGTGTTTTTCAAAAAATGTTATAAGGATAAAGTAATGGAAACGCTTAAGAGAGATGTTTTAAATGAATTATTGAAAATTGATTGTTATAATATGGCAATCAAGTTAGGATTTGTATCTGAAAACAAAAAGACTATTTCTAACGAACTCATATCAAAAGTAATTAGATGTTTAGATTATGAAACAACTATACCCATAAATCCTGATATAAATTATATTATTACCATCTTCGCATTGATATGGGAGTATGTTGAACATGCCAAGTATAATTTACAAAAAATTGCGGTGAAATTTTTATCAAGAATTGGATATTCAACTTCTGCCATAATAACCGATAGTGGTTTTGACAGAAATAATTGCATGTTTTCATCTCTAGAGAGCCCTTTAGAAGAACTTTTCGCCACACTAAACCAAGCAGAAAACATTGTTTTCATAGGTAAGAAAAAGTTTATTCTAACAAAATTTCAAATGGATATCTGGAATAGTATTGAAAATAATAATATGATAGGAATTTCGGCCCCAACTTCCGCTGGAAAGTCTTTTGTAATTTTGTTAAAACTTTTAGAAAAATTAAAAAAAGAAAATTTTGATATTATTTATATTGTGCCAACTTTAAGTTTATTAAATCAAGTAATAACAGATTTTAACAAATACATTAAAAAGTTAGAAATTAGTAATTGCAGAATCAGTAGCACATATGAAGAAAATAATAACAAAGAAAACAATATTTATATATTAACCCAAGAAAAAACCATTAGTATTTTTTACGATAAAAACAATAAGTTTGAAAAAAACACAGTATTAGTCGTTGATGAAATCCAAAATATAGAAAGGATTAAAGAGGATAATGATGAACGATCTAAAATTTTATATGATACCTTAAATGAATTGAGATATAAAAATAATATTAAACAAATCATTTTATCTGGCCCAAGAATTAATCGAATAAATGAAACGGCTACAGCTTTATTTGGGCAAAAGGCTGTAAATATTTCATCCACCGATAGCCCTGTGTTAAATTTAACATATAGCATTTCAAAAACAGAGACTGGAAAGTATTTATTTAAACAATATTGTGCTTTACGAGATAAACCTTTTATTATTGATATACC
>CAKSGI010000308.1 GCA_934454005.1 uncultured Eubacteriales bacterium
GGAGTACAATCCTACAAATAGAGGAGAACTGACGGATTCGGATAGAGAAAAATTCACTTTAAAAGAATTTGAAGATTTTGATTCTCAATTTAAAGAATATCAAAAAGAAGTAATAGCTAATAATTTATATGGAAAATATAGAGGTATTACTCGATATGCAGGAGTAAAGACAGATAATAGAAATGGAAGACTGCATTTTAATGAGAATTTATGGGGGCCATCTCCTAATGCATTGAAGCCATTTCGTGATGTGCAGGCGGAGGAATTATATTTATACGATTCTCAAGAACTTGATGATTTATGTGTTGCTATATCAGAGAAGTATGGATTTGATTATGATAGTGTATTTTTACATAATAGTGGGTCTGAAATGGTGAAAAGTATTATTTCAATCATGGTTGGAGATGGGGATAGTGTTCTTTTACCGTTGCCGCATTGGAGTTATTATCCGGGTGTTATTGATTATCGTTTTGGTAAAAAGATATTTTATAAATTTGACGAGCAGGGAGATAAATGCTATCACAATGTTGACGATTTAATGAAGAAAGCAGATGAATATAAGCCTAAAATGATAATTGTCACAAGTCCGGCAATGCCGTCTGGAAATTTAATTAAGCCAGAGGATTTGGAAAGAATTGTTAGAGACAATCCACAATCATTGATATATGTGGATCAAGCATATTTTGGATTTGAGAATGATCCGATAGATGTCAATTATTTTGTAAATAAATATGACAATGTTATGTTTGCAAGAACATTTTCAAAGTTTTTTGCAATGGCAGGAGTTCGATTGGGATATGCAGTTGCTAGTAAAAGAGCATTGGAAGCATTGTGGTTAGATTTGCCCCTCCTTAGATTGCCTATTGTATTGAGAAAAGCAGTAATAGAATGTTTGAAAGATGATGAGTATTATAACAAAATCCGCACAGAAATACATGATGTGAGAGAGTGGTTTTATAATGAATTGTTAGCAATGGAAAATGTTCATCCTTACAAATCGGATACAAATTTTGTATATATGAAGATTATGGGAATAGATGCAGTTGATCTTCGAGAAAGAATGATAAAAAAAGGATACTTATATCGTATTTTTGAATATGGCGGAGAACAGTACTATAGAATAAATGTAGCTCCCATAGAAGTTATGAAAGATTTTATGGTAAAATTCTATGAAACAATAAATGAGATGAAGAAAGGTTAATGACAAGTGAATTGTTCAGAGTATTTAGTGGACTTTCTGATTAAACAGGGAGTAACAGATGTATTTGGGTATGCAGGTGGATATATTGTTCCATTTATGGATGCATTGTATAAGAGACAAAAAGAAATTAAGACACATGTTTGCTACCATGAGCAGGGATGTGCATTAGCTGCAGATGGTTATGCAAGAGTTAGTGGGAAAATAGGTGTATATTTTACCACGTCTGGTCCTGGTGCTGTAAATGCATTAGGAGGATTAGCTGATGCTTGGTTTGATGGATATCCTATAATGGGAATATGCGGAAATGTGCCAACAAATGAGATGAAAGGCTTTTCTGGAATACGACAAAATGGTTTTCAGGAGATGGATATTATTTCCATGGCTAGAAATATTACAAAGTATTCAGTTACTGCAAATAGTCCGGAAGGATTTTCGGATATTATCAATAGAGCATATAATATTGCATTATTAGGGAGAAAAGGAGGTGTTCTCATTGATTTTCCGCTCGACATACAGCAAGCCGATATTATTGTTGGGTAATGGAGTAAGAACATCAGGAGCTGACGAATTAATAAGAGAGTTTGTTCATGCAACAAATATTCCTGTTTTGACAACGATGAATGGCGTTGATTTAGCTCAGGATGATTTGCATATTGGATTTATTGGAACTCATGGCAACAGAATAGCTAACATGATTATAAACGAATGCGATTTGGTGATAAGCATTGGTGCTAGATTAGGAATCAGACAGGTTGGAAGAGCCCCACAATGTTTTGCACCAAAAGCAGATTTAGTACGTTGTGATATAGATGAATATGAACTTAGTAGGAATATTAAGGAGGGAGAAAAGAAATATCATACTGATGCAAAAGACTTTGTACGAATGTTAATGACAGAAAATGTTGGAGATTATACAAAATGGAAACAACAATGTATGACTGCAAAAAAAATGCTGGAAGGTTATGATAAACAGCCAGGAAATTGTGCAGTTGAAATGATAGGTTCGCTGTTGCCGATTAATCCTATTGTTTCTGTAGATGTTGGTATGAACCAATGTTGGACGGCTCAATCTTTGATTTTAAAAGGATATTTAGGAAGAATATTAATAAGTGGCGGTTATGGTACCATGGGTTGTGGTCTGCCATATGCTGTGGGGGCTTCTATTGCAAATAAATCCCAAAACAATTATTGTATAACAGGTGACGGTGGGATGCAAATGAATATCCAAGAACTGGAAACAATTAAGAGGGAAAATTTGCCTGTAAAAATATTTGTTTTAAATAATAGGGTTCTTGGCAAGATTAGCGAAACTCAATATTTTGAGCATGATAAGAGATTTGCAAATACGACAACTTCAGGAGGATATACGGTACCATCTTTTGAGAAAATATCTGAAGCATATGGGATAAGAGCAGTTACGCTTGAATCATACATGCAATTGGAAAAATATGAAGAGTGGATAGTAGATGACAAACCTTGTTTATTTGATATTTGCTTGCCCGCGGAAAGCTTTTTGACCCCCAAGATTAAGTTTGAAACAGGAAAGATAAGACCTGAAATTAATCATGGTATAGAGAATAAAGTAAAGAAAATATTATGTGAATGAAAGGTCTAATCCCCCAGCTATGCTGGGGAGAATAGTGCAAGTG
>CAKSGI010000309.1 GCA_934454005.1 uncultured Eubacteriales bacterium
ATGATATTGACCATGGAAAAGAAAAAGATATAAGAAAAAAGTTTATAAACGTAAAAAATATATATAAAAAAGCTTGTGGAAAGGTAATTATAGAAACTTCAAAAGATTGGCAAAAGTTGCAAATATATGTTTATGATCAATTAATTATATTCTTAAGTAATGTAGATATAGAAGAAAATAGCGGTGTTTTAAATTGAGAATAAAACTTATTTGCATTTTAAAATTTAATAATATAAAAAATATATAAATAATCAAAAGATTCAGGAGGTATTGAATGAAAAATAATAAAACATTAGACTTTTTACAAAAAAATTATGGTTGGATTGTTGCATGATAACTGGTGTAAGTATAATAATAACTTTCGTATTAAAATTCATAAAATATATTTACTCTACTTTCTACTTTTATTATTATGGAATTTCATATGAACTATTCAATAGCGAGGAACTAAATATTTTATACAATTTTGGATTCTCTATTATAATAATATTATGTTTTTGCTCATTAATTTATTGCTATATTCAACTTTTTAACTCAAAAAAGCTAGAATTAAAAACAAAAGCACTTAACACACTTTTAATTATAATTTCAAATTTGGTTATGGTTTACTCTATTAATACTGAATATTCAATATGGAATATTATAATAAATACTGGGTTACTCATTGCAACAGAAATAATAATGATATTTATTTTCTTTAAGAAACCAAAAAAAGAAGAAACAGAAAAACTAGAAACAAAAAGTATATTGAATTCACTAAAAATACTACCATTTTATTTAATTTTTGTAGTATTTGTTATTTTATTTGAGTATGGCCTAGGGATAAAAATGAATAAAACATATAGAATAGTAGATAATGATAAAGTTATTGTTTATACCACTGAAAATTATTATTTAACATTAAATTGTGAAATAAAAAATAATGTTCTAATTATCTACCAAGGTAGTCAAACAAAAATTGATAACAAAGATATAGAAAGTAAATTGATAAAATTTAAAGACATAAAAATAACAACTGACTGAAATAGTTAACATTAAATGTCAACCACATCACAAATAAATATAAACTAATGACTTTATATTAAATTATTGATATAATTAGAGTGAGGTGGTGACTATAAAAACATTATTATATATATTATTTTTTCCTCTTGTACTTATTTGGTACATCTTTAAAATAGGGACCATTATGTTTTATTATATTTTTATCCTAATGATTGATATGGCTAAATTAGTCTGCTATTTTATAGTTTGGTTATTCCAAATAATATATAATATTTTTAGTAAAAAGAAAATACATATTAATTTTCCAGAAGCATCTTTTAAGAAAACAAATGTTAAATCAAATAAAGCAGTAAAAAGAAATTATAAAGATGAAGAATTTGATAAAGAAGCAGAATTATGGGGATTATCAGAAGAGGATAAAAGAATAGCCAAAGAAGAAAGAATGAGTCCAGCAGATTTTGTTGAAGCAGAAGAACGAGATGATGATGAACTTATTACTGATGAATGGGAAGAAGATAAGTATAAATAACAATTAAATAATTATGTTCACTATGAGCCTCATTGTGTAATTTTTATTAGTATTGTTATTAGCCTAATATCTAATAACAATACGCCTGTTGCATTTATTATATATAGGCAAGAAGTAAATATTAAGGTAATAAATGGTATATATTTTAGTCCAAAAAAATGCAATAGAGTTTTTAATGATATGGTATATAATAACAAATTGAACTATACCCAAAGTAAAAAATGCGTTTATAAAAATATGTATAGTTACATTAAAAATTAAGAGAAAAAATAAATTTATATATCAAATTAAAGACTTTTGGTTAGAAATTTGGTACAATGAATATGTATATAACATATAATATTAATTATTAGAAGTATAGGATGTGTATTAAATGAAGTATAATGGTAAAATGAGCGAGTTGCTGGGTATAATAAATTCTATTAATTTTGATCGGATAATTAACAATTTGGAAATTAATTCATTAGAAAGTTGGATAAACGATAATATAAAAAATAGTGATCCACGATTTCAAGAAATAATTAAAAAATTGAACAAAATTTTATCGAAAAAAGTTATTTCAGAAAATGATAAAAAAGACATTGTGCTTCTTGTGGATTATTATTACAAATTAGGAAAAAGCTTTGATAAGCCATCAGAATTACTTGGAATAGCAGAAGGCATTGTTTCAGATAATGAAGTTAATTTAAAAGAGATTGTTGCGTTAAGCAAGTGGTTGACAGCCGAAACCAAAATGACGGGAATATACTTTTATGATAAGTTAACATCATTAATTAATAAGGTTTTATTAGACGGAAAAATTGATAATGATGAAAAAAATCAAGTTAAAATTTTACTTAAATTACTAATCAGAGAACATGAAGTGAGTAAAAAAATAGAAAGTATCAAAGAAAAAGTAAAAGATGGTGAAAATATCGGAAATCAATTAATTGAAATAATCGATGACAATGCAATAATACCAAAAATTCACAAAGAAGCCATATCTCAATTAAAAATTCTTTTGAATAGTAATTGTTCTGTATATGTAATTGATTCTGAAATTGTATTTTTATCTCTTACTTTAATTGCTTTATTAAACTATGATGGCAATTTTTATCATTATGTTGGCGAAACTTATTCTGAACTTTATGAAAAATATAGTGAGCAAAAAATTGAAGGACAAATTAGGAATGTTATTAATAAATATAGAAGTGAATCAAATTTAGAGCATAGAATAATCTCAATAGTTTTAAAAAATACAATTGTTCCTAAAAAATTTCTTCCATCGTTTTTTGATTTTATTTATGACATATACAGATTGAATTTTAATTTTAGT
>CAKSGI010000310.1 GCA_934454005.1 uncultured Eubacteriales bacterium
ACTTTTACCATACGATATAGTGAACAAATATTATGAAATTCTGAAATACGAAAGTTTCTATTTGTTTGAAAGTTTTATTTATTACATGGAGCGAAATAGAAATTGGTCTAAGCGCTTTTATTATCCACGCAGAAAGACCTTAAAATGCGTTGTTGATGATTTACAAGCATTAGAGGACAGAGCCCAGGATAGGGTGTTTTACGGGCTTTCAATGCCATCTCGTGTCGGAAAGTCCACTGTTTGCATTTTCTTTCTTGCATGGATTGCTTATAAAAGACCGAATAGCCACAGTGCAATGGGCGGCCACTCCGGCATTTTGGCAAAAGGGTTTTACAAAGAATTGCTGAATTTGATTGTTACACCAGAATACACCTTCAAGGAATTGTTTGACTATGCACACCCGGAGTACGCAGACAAACCGTTTCCGACAGATAAATCATCTGACGAGTTCACAATTACTTTGGGAAGTCCAGACAGATTTGCTACAATTACTTGTCGAGGTATTGACGGTACATGGACAGGCGCGGTTGACGTATCATCAGATGGATATCTGTATGTGGACGACCTTGTGCGAGACCGGGAACATTCGCTAAGCCCGCAACGTATGGAAAATACATTTCAAGAGTATCTGAACAAAATGGTTGACCGAAAAAATGACGGTGCGAGAGAGTTAATGGTTGGAACTCTATGGAATGTGCTTGATCCGCTACAAAGGATAAGCATTCAATATGAGCGTGACGAAAGATATTATTTCCGCAGAATACCAGCATTGAATGAAAACGATGAGAGTAATTTTGACTATGAGATAAATGGATTTAGTACGGAATATTACAGAAATATGCGTGATAGACTTGCGAATGCCGAATGGATGGCGAAATATCAGCAAAGCCCATATGTGCGTGAGGGATTGCTATTTCCGCAAGAAGAGTTAAAACTGTCAGATGGAATTGTTGATGAGGGAACATGGATTGTTACCGCGTTGTGCGACCCTGCTTTTGGCGGGGCAGATAGTTTGTCAATGCCAGTTAAATTAAAGCATAAAGAAACAGGAAAACAGACTATTATTGATTGGGTATTCAAACAAGGGACACAAAATATAACAATTCCGCTTGTGGTGGAAGCAATTATAAGAAATGTGATTACTGAATTGCGAATAGAGAAAAATTCGGGTGGTGGACTTTATGCGGATAATATCAAAAAAGAGTTAGAAAAGCGAAATTGTTTTCATTGCAAGATTATTACATTCACAGCTTCAAACAGAATGGATAAGATGGAACGAATTAAGGCTTATTCGGATTATGTAAAGGATAATTACTGTTTTCTGATGGAAAATCGGTTTTTGCCTACTTTGCAAGAGGATGAAGAAAACGGAATAAAGCGTTTTAGGAGAAGCGAGATGTATAACAATGCCATGAATGAATTGCACATGATTACATCAGAAGGAAAAAACGTACATGACGATAGCGCGGATTCGATTACGAATATGGCTATGAATGATGAAAGAAACTCAAACGTGGTTGAAGCAGTGCAAAATCCGTACAGGGGAGGATATGGATATGGATACTAAATTTTATTTGTCGCAGATCGGAAGGTTGGAGAAACAAATCCAGAACAAAATGCTGGAAATTGATCAACTAAGAACAATGGCTTGCAGCACTACTGTATCAAACGAAGGGGATCGTGTTCAGACTTCCGGGGATAAGGACCGGCTTGGCGCAGTTGTTTCTAAAATCGTTGATATGGAAAGAGAAGTTGATGAAATGATAGACAAGCGGTGCGATATAGTCAGCCAAATTGACAATATGAAAGATACGGATATGTATGATGTTCTGGCAAACGTATACATACTGCAAAAGGCGCTTAAGGTTGTAGCCATTGAAAAGAGAATGTCTTACAGGCACATTAAAAGGGTATATAGTGACGCATTAAAGTGTTTTGAGGAAAAATATGGAGAAAGTTATCTTTGTAATTAAAAAAATGTCCCTTTATGTCCCCTCATGTCCCCGCAATGTCTATTGCATTAAAAAATAAGCTGTTTTAAAATATAATTGGTATAGTAACAAGACGTTCATTTGCAAATTCTCCTTGCAAGAGCACCGCCAGAGATGGCGGTGCTCTTGTTTTGAAGAAATGAGGTAAATCATGGCGAATCCAAAAACGATATACTGCCCGAGTTGTGGTCGACGCGTAGCAACCTATGATGGACGATCAACAATGAATGTGGTTGCAAAATGCAAAAAGTGCCAAAAGCGCGTTGTGTATTACGTTGATACAGGGGAAACAGAGCTAAAATCAATTCCGCCAAGAGCAACGGGAAGTGGATTAACATTCTATTAAGGCAAGGTGGCGCAATATGTCATATAGGTATTATGGAAAAAACGTACGGCCATTTACAGCAATATGCGACTGTAATTTTGGCAGAAGCGTTATTTACACAAACAAGAAAAGAATTACGGACCAAAATATTGTTGAAGAACTGAATAAAGCCATCGTTATCCACAACCAGAACGCGCGAGAAATTGATTACCTGGACAGGTATTATCGTGGAGACCAGCCGATATTGTATCGCCGGAAGGTTACCAGGCCAGAAGTAAACAATAAGCTGGTGTTGAACCTTGCTTATGAGCTTGTTGAACGAAAGGTGGCGAATATCTGTGCAGAACCCATTCAATATGTTCTTCGTGGCACGGATAAACAGAAATCGAAAGAAATCACAGATTTGAATGTGACGATGGATTCGGAAAGCAAGCAGGAAGTTGATATTGATATTTGTCGATGGAGAAGTATTTGCGGAACAGCGTATCGGTTTATTGGAAACGACAATGG
>CAKSGI010000311.1 GCA_934454005.1 uncultured Eubacteriales bacterium
CCTGTATATAGTTCTCCGGCTCTGCCATCTACCTTTACTGTCACCTCTGCTTCCACAGTTGGATTGCCTCTTGAATCCAAAACTTCTCTTCCTTTTACATTAACTATTTTTAAATATCTATACATAAAAACACCTCCAAATGTACTTTTTCTTATTTTGTACATTTAAAGGTGTTCTATACCCAAAATAATCATACTTTAGTTTTTGCAGTTATATATTGCTTTTTAATATATCTATGTAATTGCTTGGGAAACCAATCAAATCCATATTTATATCATCCCTATATTGTTCTATAACAATTTGAATAGCCTCAACAAAATCAATCTTTGCTTTATTTGTCGGCAATCTTTTTAGCAAAACTAACGCATATGCAAATAGTGAATCATTTTTTACTTCTGGATTTTTTCTCAGAAACTGTTTTGTAAATCTAACTGCAGGATAAAACTTTGTATTATACAATCTGGCTGCATGGGCACATTTATTTCTCAAAACAGAAATACAATGCAAATGATTTTCTAATGTTTTACTTCCAATTCCAATTGTTCCGGCAATTATATTTTGTTCTGATAAATACATTGAACTATATAATTTTGACAAATTAGAAAACGACATCAGTTCAACCATTACCCATAACGGCATTCTATTGCCATATTTATTTTTATGATGTTTTACAACAAGACTATCTTTGTAATAGTTTTTCTCTCTTTTAAAACTATTAATAACCTCATTGTAACCAATTTTATTATAAAAATTATTCTCATCATAATGTTGTTCATAAGGTGGCTCTGTACATTTTGCCATCGAAAAGCCGTATGCAATCTGCGTTCTATAATATACTTCTACTTTTTCTATATACATTCTAAACACATCTCTTAACTTTTCATCGGCAATACATAAGTTATAAACACTTTCAAAAGTTGTTCCGTCCACATATGTACTATTATCCGGTGCAATTCGAAACTGTAGCGCATATCCTGTAAATCTATAATAATTAATATCCTTCAGTACTTCCAGTGCTTTTTCATTATCATTTATAACCATTCCATGCTTCTTTAGTATATCCAACTGTTCTGAAAAACTTAATGGTCTTTTTAATTCCATATATTATATCTCCCTATAAGTAAAAAAGCTGAGCCTTTTGCTCAGCTTGGTCCCCAATGTTAAAAAACTTCGGGCAACTCTGTTACCATTATTATATGCAACTTATCTTCAAAAATCAATAGCATTTCGGCAGTAAATTAATCTTATTGCCGTTTTTATTTTTTCAATTAAAAATGATGATTTGTCGAAAAAACTCCATAAGTTTTATTATTTATTTTTAATAAATTTTCCAAAAACAGTTTTTGCCAAATTCTGATAATCTTTGTATGATACAGGATCATACCACTGTATACTATGTTCCCTTAGCATGCTGTCATTGTAATCTTTGAGTTTGTATGTATACTGTTTTCTAACTACTCCGGCTGATTTTCCCCATACATAATGATTTATTGTTGGAACTACTCCGGCTGTTTTTTTAACAATTCTTGTTCCCTTTGAATCTTTTCTAACAGTCAATGTAGCCATTCCACCCATCAATGTTTCCCACTGCTGCTGTCCTGATGTATAATTTCCAAGAGAATAATAGCATAAAGCCTTATTACCGTTATCTGCTTTTATCCATTGAATCTTTTCGCATACATGTGGATGTGTTCCTATAATTAAATCTGCTCCGGCTTTAACCATCATATTTGCCCATTTTACCTGTTCCTTTATAGGTTCAGGTTGTACATATTCCTGTCCCCAGTGTGGCAATACTATAGTAAAATCTGCCTCCTGCTCAGCTCTTTCTATATCTGATTTGACTTTATTCCAATGCTTCTTGTCCATTAAATTTACAATATATGAATATTCATCGGGAACTTTAAATCCATTTAAGCCATATGCATAATTTAACACAGCAAATTTTATTCCTTTACATTCATATATTGGTATGGAATTGTATTCCTCTTCATTTTCATTAAGGCCAACCATCATCACTTTATTCTTGTGCTTTTTCCAATATTTGATGGCATGCTGCATTCCTTCAATTTTTGTATCCATTGAGTGATTTGTTGCACATTGAACTATGTCAAAACCTGCATCCATAATCGCTTTTCCCATAGAATTTGGTGTATTAAATAAAGGATATCCCTGATATGGAAACTTACTGCCACCAAGCATTGTTTCCTGATTAATAATTGCTATGTCAGCAGCTTGAAAATCAGGTTTCATTTTTTCAAACACTTCTGAAAAATCATATTTTCCTCCACCGTATCTTAGTGCTGTGTAAAGAACGGAATCACTAACCAGATTATCACCTACAGCAACTATGGATACATCTGTTCTTTTTACATTAGTATTTTCATTTTTGGCGTCTTTTTCTGTAGTATTGTCTGCATTTTTTTGCGTTTTTCCAGTTTGTATTTTTATATCTTTCTGCACAACATTAACAGATTTATTTTTTGATGTAAGAAAAATCACTCCTGTTGTAACTAGTGCTGATATTACGATTAAGGCAACAACAAGCAACATTATATTTTTAATATTTAGCCTTTTTACAGTATGATATTTTGAATGATATTTGTTACAGTTCTTTCGTATCTTTCTTCTTTTATTTGTCATAATTTTCCCTTTTTTAAACAAAATCATCAGACAGTCTTGTTTAACCGGCAACTTACTTTGCTGACAAAACATAGTCCTTGTCTGATGATTTCAATTTCTTATGTTTATTTGATTATTAATGACTTTCCTGTCATTTCTTTTGGCTGTTCCATGCCCATTATTTCAATAAGTGTTGGAGC
>CAKSGI010000312.1 GCA_934454005.1 uncultured Eubacteriales bacterium
ATTTCTGGGATACTTTCTATTGCAGCTATAGGCATGTTGTTTGCAAGTCTTGTACATTATGTTAATAAAATTAATGAAATGGCAAAGGATAATCCTAATATTATTATGACAGGATTTGTAAGTGGAAATATACTTGAGGAGTTATTTAGTAATGCATATATGTATGTATTACCATCTGAAAGAGAAGGTTTACCTATAAGTTTATTAGAAGCTATGAGTTATGGTAATTGTTAGCTTGTTTCGGATATATCAGAAAGAATGAATGTTGTTTAAGATAAGGAACTTCTTTTTTAAAAGCCTGATGAGGACAATTTAAGAACTAAATTACAAGAAGCTTGTATTGCCCAGAAAAGGTTATGAAATATAAAAATATTGCAAATATACGATTTTTAGAAGTGGTAGGGAGATTAAACCAAATGCAACATGTATTTTTAATTGGAGCAAAGTCATTAGGCGCATATGGTGGATATGAAACATTTATAAATAAATTAACTGAATACCATCAGAATAACTCTAATATAAAGTATCATGTCGCGGTCAAGGCAAATGGGCAAGGTGCCTGCGTGCCCGAGGGGGCAGAGAGGACATCTTTAAATACTTATAGATATCATAATGCAGATTGCTTCGAAATATCGATTCCTGAGAAATTAGGACCTGCACAGGCCATTTATTATGATTGTGTAGCTCTAAAAAAGAGCATTGATATTATAAAAAAAGAAAAAATTGAGAAACCTATTGTTTATATCATGACATGTCGGATTGGTCCTTTTTTTTGTCATTATGAAAAAAAAATAAAGGCATTAGATGGAAAAATATATTTAAATCCTGATGGACACGAATGGATGAGAGCAAAGTGGTCTGCTTTGGTTCGAAAATATTGGAAATATAGTGAAAAAAAGATGGTGTTGGAATCTGATTTGATTGTATGTGATTCTATGAACATTGAAAAGTATATAAAATCAGAATATGGAGTTACAAACACTACTTTTATTGCTTATGGTGCAGAGACAACACCGAGTCAGTGTAGCGAAGAAAAATATGAAGAGTGGCTGAAGGAAAAAGGCTTAAGACGTCATGAATATTATCTTATCGTTGGGAGATTTGTTCCGGAAAACAATTATGAAACAATGATAAGGGAATATATGAATAGTCAGACTAAGAAAGATTTTGCTATCATCACGAATCACGATGAAGAGTTTTTAAAGAAATTGGAATTGAAATTGGGCTTTTCTGAAGATCCTCGTATTAAGTTTGTTGAGACAGTTTATGATCAGGGATTACTAAAAAAGATAAGAGAAGAGGCTTACGGATATTTTCATGGACATGAGGTCGGTGGAACGAATCCAAGCTTATTGGAAGCCTTAGGATCAACAAAGCTTAATTTGCTTTTGGATGTGAGCTTTAACCGTGAAGTAGCTGAAGATGCAGCATTCTATTGGAATAAGGATGAGGGAGTTCTTACTAGGCTTATTGATGAGGTTGATAAGCTTTCGCAGGAAAAGATCGATATTCTTGGAGAAAAAGCAAAATACAGAATTATGAACGCATATAATTGGAAAATTATTTGTGATAAGTATTTAAAGATTTTTATATAACATGTACAAAGAAAGAGAATTTTCATGAAATTATCAATAATAACTGTTTGTTACAATAGTGAAGCTACTATCGAAGAGACTATCTTAAGTGTTATTTCGCAAAAAACGGAAGATATAGAATATATTATTATAGATGGGGCCTCTAATGACGAAACCATAAATATAGTAAATAAATACAAAGACAAAATCGATATTATTGTTTCTGAAAAAGACAGGGGGATATCAGATGCATTTAACAAGGGAATAGAAAGGGCGAGTGGAGAATTTATTGGTATAATTAACTCGGATGATCAATTTCTTCCGGGAGCATTTAATCAGTTTTTTGACGAAGTAAAGGGTGATACAGATATTTTTTTTGGAAATGGTATTAGATTATTTCCTGATGGTTCTTGCAAAAAATATATGTCAAATCCGAATGAGGAAGAATTACATAATAGTATGCCATTTGTGCATCCATCAACTATAGTAAGAAAATCAGCATATGAAAAATATGGAAAATTTGATATTTGTTATAGATACGTTATGGATAGAGCCTGTCTTTTGAATATGTTAAATGGCGGTGCAAAATTTCAGTATAGTGAAGGTTTCTATTCAGTATATCGAATGGGTGGAGAAAGCGATAAAAGCTATCTTACAGGGGTATGTCCAGAAAGTTTTTGTATTGATATATCAGATGGAAAACCAAAAATTGTAGCAATGAAAAATTATTTAGTGCGTCAGATTAGTTTTCGGCTATGGACATTGAAAGACAAAATATTCAAGAGAAAAGCATTGTGGAAAAACTATAATGAGATGCTTGCTGAAATATGCAAAAATAAGGATAATTAATGAAATTATGAATTCAATAAAAATCAAATCACTTAAGCGAGAACAACTTATATCGATAATAGCTGTTGTAGTGCTTATATTTGCATCAGGAGGAAATTATTATATTAGACGTATCGGTTTTTTGTTGATGATTTCTATGATTCTGGCTATCTATTTCAGAAGAGTGAAAATTTCTAATGTAATTATTTGTGGTATAGTGATACTATATATTTTATTTAATTCGCTGATTGTTAATATTTCTCCTACAGATAAAAAAGAAATAATTGTACTAGTAATAAGATTGTTATGTTGTATGATAATTGCATCATGTATAAGTTGTGATCGGTATAAAAAAGTGGTTCTGAAAACGGTGATTTTTTTATCGATTCTAAGTTTGTTCTGTTGGGG
>CAKSGI010000313.1 GCA_934454005.1 uncultured Eubacteriales bacterium
TATAGCTTTTCTTATTTGACAATCTATTATTGGACTCATAGGCTCCATTATGTCGCAAACCAATGACTTTCTCATATAAAAGCATTTGTGAAATACACCATAATATGTGTCAAATCCATATACCTGTAATATTGCATCAACAATATTAAACAACATGGTATATCCTATATCTAAGGTAGTATTAATATAGTCATTCTTAATTCTTGGTTTACGACCTTTCCATTGCACAATATCAAAAATTCTTGGAAAATATACTCTTGCAACATTTCCTTCAATGCCCATTATTTCCAAATATTCAATTTCTTCATCCAACTTTGGTATCATATCTTCGATAAGTTTTATTCCTTCACGTATATATTCAGTTTTACTCCTAATATTCTTTAAAGATTGTAGCTGGTTTTCAATTTTATTTTTTTCGATTAATCGGCCTATTTTATCTCCATCATATTCATATTGGCTTTTGTGCAATAATGTGTTTCCTTCCATTTTTGCACCCAATACTTCATATACTTTAAAAGTTGTTGTCATTAAGCAAATTGAAAATCCAAATTTTTTACTTCTTTGTATCAATCCACTTGTTATAGAAATGTTTCCTACCACGCATACCATAAATAATCTATAGCAAGTCGACTGATGTTTTATCTTTCCTTCTTTATCTTTAACAATTATATTATCATTTGAAAATGACAATTTTTCCCCTTGATTTGTAAAAAGAAAAATAATTTGTTTTTTACTGAAATCACTTGCATTTAACATATTCTATATCCTATCCATAGCTCTATCACATGCGTCATTATATATACATTTTTTACATTTTTCACTATTGTCCTGCATAAATGTATCCATATTAAATGTCCGCATTGATTGTATTGTTTTCTCAAACCTCTTCTGCATTTCTACATCTTCTTCCGGCAACTTAATTTTATAACGTTTATTGTTATCCATGCTTTGAATTTCAAGTTTATTGATTTCATAGCCCATTTCCTTCATCGAATAGTATTGCGCATACAACTGAAATATATATCCATCATATATTTCAGTCACATGCTTTTTTCTCTCAACTAACATTTTCTTCTTAGCATCATACAAATCAATCTTGCCGATAATACTGTACTTTTCAGAATAAACATCTAACGCTGTCAAAATACTGGCACTTGTAGAATAATTACTATTATCTACAGTTTCATGAGCCTTTGTTCCATTAAGTTGTTTATCTGATTGAAATGTTAATTTACTTTGTATTCCATATAAATTATGAAAATATATGGAAATAGGGCAAAATATAAAATCATTTATATTAGAAATCTTTATTATATCTTCCATTCTAAAAACCTTTTATTCTGCATGAAATCAAACCAATCATAATGTTTAACCCCTAGGACATTGTTTGATTTGTCCTCCGGATTCCAATTTTCTTTTATTTGTATAACCTGATATAAACCTTTCATAGCAATACAATATGCTCCATTTGCATCTGCATTTTCCGGTGCTTCATTATCTCTTACTTTTGATGAATCATAGAAATCATTATTATCATTTAATACTGGAGAAATAATTTTATCATAATCGCTATCCTCTGATTCATTGTCAGGTTTGCTGTTTCTAAGTTGTACCATAAGTTTAACAATCTCTTTAATTTCATTGCATATATTCTTCTGTTCCTTTTCGTCCAACTCAGCTATTGAATCAAGTATCTCTTGGCCATTTTCAAACTTAATGTTATATTTCTTCATTACTTTTAACATTTCATTGGTCAAATTTACTTCGGAAAATTTATCCCATCTTCCATTGTTATATTCTCTCTTTAACCTTGTTTCATTGGTATATATAGTCCAATTTGTTTTTGGCAGAGTAATATTGTATGTTTCAAAGTTATTGTAATCGAATTTAAACTCAAACTTTTCCATATCTTTGTTATATTTGATTGTATCAAAACTTGTTATGAACTCTCTTGCCTCAGTTTTATAATTAAAAATTGAAATAAATCCTGTAGTAGGATCAATTTTCGATGTATATGCAGCTGGTACATAAAATACAAATCCACATTGTTTTCCAATATGATCTATCCTATCGGGTATGTAGGTCAACTGATATCCTCTTAACAATCCTCCATCATCACACACGTTTTTGTTTTTATCCACAAGATAGTTTAATTTACTTATCAGCATATTTTCAAACTTCTGGTACACTTGTCGTTCAACTTTAAATCTACCTCTTTTAAAGCCTCTATTTAGTTCTTCCATTACAATGATTGCATTATATTTAACAACCAACTGTGCTATTTCATAAACAACTAAAGACAAATAACCCTCTTTCAATTGTTTGATTTGTCCTATTTCTTTCCAATTTTTTCTTGCACTGTCACGCTGATTTTCTCTTTCCTTAAGTTTTGTCTTATAATCAAATCCGTTAATAATATTGTAATTTTTCTGATATACAATGTTTCCTTTCAAATCTATAACTGATACATATATCAGATTTCTCTCACCTCTATCAATTCCAATAATATGAATATCATCACGCTTTGATATATAATTAAGAGCAATATCATTAACAGAATTATATGCCGAAGCTTTAAAGTTTATTGTTATTGGCAAATGAATAAAATATTTATCTACAGTGTATCTATAGTCTTTTACTATATCCTGTTTTGCTACACTATGTTCAACTTTTTCATAATACTCTTTTGCCTTATCCGATAAAGTATCTATAATTCCATTCATATATTGCTAAATTTCCAGATATACATCTTCTGGAATTGTTTTTTTGTTTTCGTCATCATCCTTAATACATCTGTTTACTAATATAC
>CAKSGI010000314.1 GCA_934454005.1 uncultured Eubacteriales bacterium
TACATAATGCATAATGTTTTGTACGGTCCCGGTATTTTGCTAGTTGCCAAGCAATTTTTCCTTCTATTTCCATTTCCATTATGATCTACACCTCACGTGTGTAAAATTTTTAATATTAGTACCACCTCCAAACCCTCTAAATTGTACAAATTAAATAAAAACTCATATTGAATTCCTCCTTTTAATGTATTTTTCTTGACAAAAGTAATTAGAATGGTGTACAATAAAAATACGATAAGAAAACATAGTAAAAAAACTATGAATCAATCTAAAGACAAGTATTATGGATCGCCAAATCTAAGTAATACTTGTTTTTTTTATTTCTACCAAGAAATAAATAAGTTTAAAATATAGGTGTGCTATATTTAACTTTTACTGAAATTATAGTAACACCTAAAAAACTAATTGTCAATGGAAATGCTTAAATTAGTGAACTTTGGCGGATTTGAAGAAAGGTGGTACTAAATGGAAAAGGTGGCAACTTTAGCTAAAAAAGACAAAACTATAAAAGAACAATATAATAATACTAAATTTAATAATGAACCACTTAATATATGGTTTAGAAATTTTATAGATGAAATTGATGTAAAAAAATGTAGAAGAGGAATTCGGAGTTAAAGTACGTAAAATACCTGAAAATATAAAAGAAGCTATAGAAGAGAATAAAATAAGCCAAAAAGAAATATGCAAATTTTTGAATGCAAGAACTTTTGAAGATGCAAAAGTAGTTGTTACAACAAGAAAAGGAAGAAATAGAACAGGAAAACTAATAAAAACAATTACGAATATAAAAAGAGAATTAAGAAAAGATCCTTTAACGGGAGAAACAGTGGAAGTATATGTAGAAGATTTGACTCATACTACCCTATAGAGTTATTATAAGACAAAAAAGAGGGTGATAGTATGTGTTTAAAACAGAAAACAGATATAGAGGGAACAAATGTAGTAGAAAGTGTTGGAAAAACAGAAAGAGAATTAGTAGATGAATATATAAAACAATTCATTGAAGATTTTAATAGTAGTATAAGAATTAATGAGAATAAGTTTCCAATGATTAGTAGATTATATACAGAAGTTTTAGATGAATATACAAATAGCAATATATACAGAAAAACACTAAAAGAAATAGCAAAATTAGAAGATGAATTTTATTCAAAATGTGACAATAAAGAATTAACAGTATTATTCAATAAAACAGATGAATTAAGAAATTTATTACAGACAGACAATAGTTTACAAATGTTTATATGTGGCTTTTGTTCAGCTAAAGAATTAGAAGAAGAGCAATTAAAGAAAAAAATACCAATAATGCTAAATGAACCATATTAGGTTCGCACGACAACAGTTTTTAAGCCATTTTGTTTAATTAGGTAATATAAGTTATACTTAAAAAATAGAAAAAAAGAATTAAATATATTAAACCATAGATGATCCTAATAAAATAGGATGATCTTTTTTTATAAAAAATTAAAAAAATTTGACAAATTTTTAAAAAAATATGATATAATATTTCTAGATATTTTAAAAAAAGAATGCTTAAATGATAATATATAGGAAATATATGGTGGTAACAAATGGATATAAAAGATTTAGAAAAAGAAATAAATAATATTATGGAAAGAAATATTAGGGTAGAAACTGATAAGGCCTGGGAAACAAGTTGGACAAGAAAAATTTGTATATGTATATTAACATATCTTATTGTGGTTGTGTATTCATATATAATAAGATATTATGATAATGTATTATTAAGCTCTTTGGTACCAGTTATTCGGATTTACTTTATCTACATTATCATTAAAATATATTAGAAAAATTTGGCAAGAAAAATTTTTGAAAAATAAAGATAAATAAAAGTAAAGACTCAACAAGAATATACTTTATCAAGTTTTCTATAATACGATTATTTTAAGGATTTGACAGTAAATGGTAATATATGATAAAATAAAAATGGTTAAAATGAGTATATAACATGAGTTAAAATATAAATGGGGGGTAATAAAAAATGGATTGGAGTAATAAGGAACAAGTTTTAGAAGAAATTAAAAATAATGGAGTTCAAAGTTTTGAAAATGTAAGTGAAGAATTAAAAAACGATTTTGGATTTGTATTAAGAGCTTTTGCTTTGGATAGTAGAATTTTGCCATATTTAAAGGATGAGTTTAAAAGTATGATTAGTAAAGCAACAGAAGTTGGAATAGAAAATATGGAGACAGATGCTTATACAACTACAGATGTACTAATAGCAAATTATGGAGATGAATGGGAAAAACATGCTAAAATGCAAGATAGACAAAATACAAGATGGATAAAAAAAGTTCGAGATAATTTTGAAAATAATTTTATGGATAGCACTACCAAAAGATACCTAATAGATTTTTTAAAAGAAGTTAACAATAAAGGATATAATGCTAGTTTTAATAACAAATCAGATGAAGCAATTAAACAATGGGAGGAATTGTTCGGTTGGGATGAGCAATTTAGAAAAGAAATAGCAGAGGATATTGAAAAATGTGAATTTTATGATACTACACCTGAAAAAGCTAAATCTGAAGAAATGAGCAGAATAATGGATAGAACTTTAGAAGATACTAATATACCAATTAAAGCAAAAGATTATTTAAAAAAAATCGGTATCCAAAAACTAGGTGATATGGAGGATAAGTTAACCTATAGTGATAAGCTTTATTTAGTAGAAGAATTAGGAAAAGATGAATATATAAAAATAATAAAAGAACTTGGTCGTTTTTATGAATATGGTTTTAGTGAGACTTGGCCAGGATACAGTGGGGATATAGA
>CAKSGI010000315.1 GCA_934454005.1 uncultured Eubacteriales bacterium
GTACTTCCTAAAAATAATGGAGTATTTATGCTAATAGATAGTGGAGCAAATCTGGATTGTAGACCTGAAATGCTAAGTCAATTTGGATTGATGGGTTCTATTTATATGAATAAAGTTATGAATATTAGTAATCCTAGAGTTGGTCTTGCAAACGTTGGAACGGAGGAACATAAGGGGACCGAGTTACAACATAAAACATATACACTTTTAAATGATAGTAATTTAAATTTCGTTGGAAATATTGAAGCTAGAGATATCCCGAATGATGCAGCAGATGTAGTTGTATGTGATGGATTTACGGGAAATGTAATATTAAAAATGTATGAAGGTGTAGCTCTTACATTGCTTAATAAGATTAAGGGAATATTTAAAAAAAATATAAAGACAAAATTAGCGGCAGCATTAGTTTTACCAGATATGAGAGAATTAAAAAAGCAAGTTGATTATAATGAATTTGGTGGAGCACCAATATTAGGAGTATCAAAACCAGTGTTTAAGGCACATGGTAGTGCTAAATCTAAAACTATAAAAAATGCAATAAAGATGGCTGCTATTTATGTGAAAAACAATGTTGTTGATGAGATTACTGAAGAGATATTTAAAACAAAAGTCTTATCAACAGATGATTAAAATTTTACTTATATAAATTGGAGAAATTAATATGAATGAATTAGAGAAAAAAATAAATTATAAGTTTAAAGATAAAAAATATTTGAATGTTGCATTAACGCATTCATCTTTTGCAAATGAAAAAAAAGACCATACTAAAAGTAACGAAAGGTTGGAATTTTTAGGCGATTCAGTTTTGAGTATAGTTGTATCCGATTATATATTTAAAAAACTACCTAATTTACCAGAGGGAGAACTTACAAAACTTAGAGCATCTTTGGTGTGTGAAAAATCATTATGTGAGTTTGCAAAAGAGCTTGGTTTAGGAGACTATTTAAAACTTAGTAAAGGTGAAGCCAAATCTGGCGGTGCGAGTAGGGCATCTATATTATCGGATGCTTTCGAAGCTGTAATTGCGTCTATATATCTTGATGGTGGATTAGAGGAAGCAAAAAAGTTTATACTTAAATATGTTATTCCGGCGATAGAGAACCCTAAACCTGTAGTATTTAGAGATTATAAAACTGATTTACAGGAGATTATACAGAAAAATCCGGAAGATGTTTTGGAGTATGTTTTGGTGAATGAAAGTGGGCCAGATCATAAAAAGCATTTTGTTGTAGAAGTAAGACTAGATAATAATGTTATAGGAAAGGGTGGCGGAAAAAGTAAAAAAGAGGCAGAGCAGCAAGCAGCTAGGGAAGCGCTGGAGCTGATGGGATATTGAAGCGTTCAAATGTATCAATATTTATTCCGCATAATGGTTGCCCTCATAAGTGTAGTTTTTGTGATCAGAAAAGTATAACAGGCTCAATAGGTCAACCTACTCTTGATGATGTGAAAAAAACTATAGATGTAGCAATGAATTCTTTGAAAAATTTATCAAAAGATTCTGAGATAGCATTTTTTGGTGGAAGCTTTACAGCAATAGATGAAAATTATATGATTTCGTTATTAAATATTGCAAATGAATATGTACAAAATGGCATATTTAAAGGGATTAGGGTATCTACGAGACCGGACGCTATAAATGATAGGACTCTTAATATTCTGAAATCTAAAGGTGTTAGTTCTATAGAATTGGGTGCACAGTCTATGGATGATAACGTATTATTGTTAAATAATAGAGGACATACTAGCGATAGTGTAGTTTATGCATCTAATCTTATAAAAGAATATGGTTTTTGTTTAGGTCTTCAAATGATGACAGGTTTATATGGTAGTAACTATGAGATTGATTATAATACAGGTTTGAAATTGGCTGTATTAAAGCCAGATACTGTGAGAATTTATCCGACAGTTATAATGAAAAATACTATGTTATACGATTTATATAGATCTAAAAAGTATGTGCCAATGGAGTTTGAGGAAATGGTTGAATTATGTTCAGAGTTGCTGATTTTATTTGATAAATTTAAAATACCTGTTATAAGGTTAGGTCTTCATGCTAGTGATAGTTTAGAAAAAAATATGGTTGCAGGATGTTATCATCCAGCATTTAGAGAGATTTGTGAAAGCAGGATACTTTTTAATAAAAGCATTTCAATTTTAAAAGGTTTGAATGAGAGAAATATAGATATATATGTTAATCCTTCTACAGTCTCAAAAATGGTTGGCCAGAAAAGAGAAAATATTAAAAAATTTAAAGAAATGGGATATTCAGTTAATATAAAGAAAGATAAAGAAATAATAAAAGATAATATTAGGATTGAAATTAGTAGGTGAAATAGTGTTATTAAAGTCTTTAAGTTTACAAGGATTTAAGACATTTCCAGACAAAACAACACTTTCTTTTGGACCAGGAATAACAGCAGTAGTTGGTCCAAATGGTAGCGGAAAAAGCAATATAAGTGATGCAATAAGATGGGTTTTAGGTGAGCAATCGTCTAAGGCCTTAAGGTGCTCTAAAATGGAGGATGTAATTTTTGGTGGAACCCCGGGGAGAAAAGCACAAGGGTTTGCTGAGGTTACACTTACAGTAGATAATAATGACAAAAAACTTCCATTTGATTTAGATGAGGTGGCTATTACAAGAAGATATTATAGATCTGGTGAAAGCGAATATATGATAAATAAAACATCTGTTAGGTTAAAAGATATTCATGAGCTGTTTATGGATACTGGTCTTGGCCGTGATGGGTATTCTATGATAAGTCAAGGTAAAATAGATAGTATAG
>CAKSGI010000316.1 GCA_934454005.1 uncultured Eubacteriales bacterium
ATATGGGTGAACGTTTAAATGCAAGAAAGAACTAACGATAATAAACGTATTCGCATGGGAAAGGGAGTTTTAGTACCAACATACAAATGCAACCAAAGATGCACATGCTGTTATGCTTCAAGCGAAATAGAAAAAGAATGCAAATATATGAGCATGGAAGAAGCAAAAAAATCTGTGAACTTCTTCGAAATGATTGGAATAAAAACATTCACATGGCTAGGCGGTGAACCTACTGTTTATCCTTATCTGATTGACATAACAAAATATGCTTACCAAAAAGGAATTACTTCTTGGATTGTTACAAATGGAATTCGTCTACAAGATAAAAATTATGGCGATATGCTTGTAAGCTGTGGTGTCATGGGTGGCTGCATAAGTATCTTTTCAATGAATAAGGAAAAACAGGAAAAAATTACAAATGTTAAAGGTAGCCACGACTATTTGATGAAAGCCTTAAATAACACAATTGAAAATTTTTGGCCATTCCATCCGATGATAACCATCGGCATAGACAACTATGATGAGTGTATCGAAGATATAAAAAAGCTTAAAAATATGGGATTTCAGAAAATTTACATTAACTATGGTATTCCAAATGTAGCTGTAAATCAGGACATGCGTTTTAGTGAAACACCCGAGAAGCTTGCCAAGTTGACTGAAAAATTATTTTTAATGCAAAAGGATACCGGTTTGAAGTTTATTTTCAACTGTGAAAAAAATAAAATTCCTATTTGTTATTTTGATGAAAATATTTTTCAGAATTTAGTAAAGAATCATCAGATTGGATACGGTTGTGAACTAATAAAGGGCAATACTATTGTTATTGAACCTGGTGGAGATGTTTTGGGGTGCTCACATTGGGTAGGTCATAAATTAATGAATATATACAAAGATTATTCGGAATTAAAATTAAAGTCATGTGAAGAATTTTGGGATGAATGGCTAAACAGTTATCCTAAAGATTTCAGAGCAATGTATGCCGGTTTTCCAAGTAAAAAATGTAGATATTGTTTGGTAAGAAAAGAAGGAAAATGTTACGGTGGTTGCAAGACTTGGCAAAAAATAGATAAAGTTAAATTGGTATGTTCATTTGAGTGATAATATCTATTTTTTATTTAAATACTGAGACCTGCTAATAAAAATTAAGCCGTTGAGGACATCGTTTTCTAAAGTGACATCTGACCCAAAATTATGTAGAAATTTAGATGTAGCTTATAAGTTCAAATGAAGCTTGACGACAGAGTAGTAACGACGAAGGAACTCGAGTGGTAGATGGGTTCATAAATTAGTGAACTTCGTAAAATTATAGACGTAACAAGAAATGGTATTCTGCGAGGTTTAATGTTGGAGCATAAATGCTGTTGAAAACTAACAGTGACAGGCTTGACATGAAAGTGGTACACATTGTTAAATTCGGTTATAAACTGATATCAAAGAGAAGTTTCAACACCGTGTGTCTGCAAGATGATGTAATGTTCTGACAAAGTAGGGGCAAGTTCAACATCTGATTTTTCAACACTGACATATAAAAATCCAAGAAAGAAAAAACTAACCAATTGTGCCTCTTATTGTAATTTAGGCACGAGTTTTGAAAAAGCTCAATTGGGTACTGAACTTCCGACCCAATTTATCATAAATAGGAGAAAATAAAATGAAGTACATAGAAAACTATTTAAAGGAAGAATCTCAAACATTATCGTCACTTAATTATAATGATATTATGTCGGTTGCAGAAATAATCAAACATTGTAAATTATCAAATGGCGTCATATACACTATTGGGAATGGTGGCAGTGCCTCCACGGCAACACATCTATGCAATGACTTAGTAAAAAAAGGAATAAATTCAATTTGTTTAAGTGACAATATTTCTGTGTTGACCGCTATTGGAAATGATATATCTTTTGACGACATATTTTCTTTTCAAGTCAAAAATTACATGAACAAAAATGACGCTCTACTTGCATTTTCTACGAGCGGAGAAAGCAAAAATATTTGTAAAGCACTTGAAACTGCAGGAGAAATAAGCTCAAAAACCGTTAGCATAACAGGATTTCAAGGAGGACATTCAAAATTTCTTGCCAAACATAATATAAATGTCGAAAGTAATGACATTCAAATCATAGAGGATATACATCTATGCATTAGCCATATATTGGCTTGCAAAGCGAAAGCCTTGTTGTTGACCTGTGAGGACTAAAAATGAGTACATTGAAAGTTGCTTTTTTAGATAGAGATGGTGTCATTTTTGATAGCGTAGCTGAGCACGACTATGTTTTACGTTGTGAGCAAGCAAAGTATACATATAAAAGTGAAGAGTCCATAAAACTCCTCAATGATATGGGATATAAAGTTATTGTTGTAACCAACCAAAGATGCGTAGCTCTTGGGAAAATAAACATCAGAGAACTTAATTTTTTACACGATAAAATGAAAAAGCACGTTTACGAAATATCAAGGGGAATAATAGATGATGTATATGTATGTCCACACGAAATAAGCAAGTGCAATTGCAGGAAACCGAAAACGGGGCTCTTGGAAATGGCAAATAGCAAATACAATCTCGATAAAAGTGTTTCTTGGATTATAGGGGACCGCAATTCTGATATACAATGCGGAAAAAATTTTGGAATATCAACAATTGCTATAAATAATCCTAGTTTAAATGCCGATTTACATGCAAAAAATTTATGGGAAGCCGTTAATAAATTACGCTATTTTAAGGAGAGTAAAAAAATTGATTGAAGTTAAAATTCCACTCAGGATTAGCC
>CAKSGI010000317.1 GCA_934454005.1 uncultured Eubacteriales bacterium
GCTTCTATAAGAAGTTCTTCATATGTCAAGTGATTCACCTCCTGCAACAGTATAACATATTAGGTGTCCAATAAAACGGACTAGAAATCTTCATCAAGCATTTTTTCTTCTGCTGTCTTTAATTCATCCGGTGCACTCATATAATCATCGGCATGTGCGGCATTAAGTTCATAGTCAGAAGTTTCTTTAACTGCCATAGGAACAATGTTGTCAGACTTCTTCTTTTCTGCAACAGAGCGCTCATATTCTTCCTTTAAAGTAAAATCAACCATTTTTTTTCCGTGTTCGTCGAGGTCACGGTATTTTTTTACAAGGCGTTCCATTTCTAAAGGGGTGGCAGCATCCTCCTGAGAACGTTCATTCATTTCATCTTGAAATAAATAATTTGCGTCACATTTTAAAGCATCGAAAACTTTAAAAAGGATATCTGCTTTAGGTGTACTGACACCATTTTCATAATTTCCAACTGCACCTGGTGTTATCCCTAATAAGGAAGCAACCTCGCTTTGAGTTAATCCCAATTGTTCTCTGCGTTCTTTTAACCTATTTGAAAGCCCCATAAGCACCTCCTATATCTATATTTGAATATTACTATTTTTATCTTGTATCGTCAAGATAAAATACCAAAAAACTTGTTAAAAAAGTGTTGACAAACCAAGAAACTAATAGTATTATGATTGCATCACCAAGAAGCTTGAAGAAAGGAGAGAAAAACACCAAGTGAGTAATAACCAGATGATTATTAATAACATAAGACGGGTTATTCGTTCGAAGGGACTTAAACAGTGTGTTGTTGCCGAAAAAGCGGGATTTACACCTAATGCGTTCAGCTCAATGTTAAATGAAAGAAAAGCCATTATGGCTGAGTATATTCCAGACATTGCATTAGCACTGGGGGTTTCAGTGAATGAACTGTATAAGAAGGGAGATGAGTAAATGGAAAAAACGGAAACGTTAAAAGATTACACCAAGATTGTTGTTGAAACAGATGAAAAGAACCCTGCAACCATAGCAACAATTACAAATGGTGAAGCGGTTGTTGCGGATGGATACAGGGTTCGATTGACGCCAAAATACGATTAATGTTCTTTGTCGCGTGGAGGGCAAGGGTCATTGCCATAACTGTCCTTAGAACGAATTTGACCATTCCGACCTTGAATGATAACTTCGCTCTTTTGGTTAATGGCTATATCTCTTGCATAAGCGGCAGCATCCGATTGCCGGTCAAATATTTTAGTGTCGCGTTGGTTTCCTTCACCGTGGACAGCCCATTTGTCACCGCGTGGAGATACCCATTGATTTGTTCCCATGATAATCAACTCCTTCCTTAAATGGAACACATTTGTAAGCTGATTATATAGAACAAATGTTTATATGTCAATACAAAAATATCTATATATTGATATGAATGTTATCAACAATATCAACATATTGTGGAAAACAACGCCTGTTCAATAAAACGAACAATGAAGAGAAAGGAGAGCAGAAAGCATAATTAAGTAGAAAAACATTCTTTATTAACACAGATACAGTTGAAATTTCATTATAAAAGTTGGCAGTGTCTTAAAGACAAAAGAAAGAGGGTGAGAGAATGGTAAAATTAGGTGGAGTTGCGAGAGCCAGAGCAATGACGGTGCTGGAAAAAGTCATTGGAGAGTATGGCGGAAAGCTGGCAGAACTTGAAAAAGGCAGTGAGGAGTACAAAATTGCACTGGAAGAGAAAAATGCTCTCCAGACATTGTTGTGGAGTATGCAGAATATCGCAGACGGAAGGGAGTGAGAAAATGTCAAAATCGAATTTATGTGTAGACAAATCCAAGCAACGGTATGATTTTGTAGCGGGCTTGCTGGCTGGTGGATTCAGAACGCAACATATGACCACCAAGGACGTAAGTATTAAGAGCGGCATACCGGAGCGCACAATTACAGACAGGCTCATGCGCCCGGAGGAAATCCGATTAAAGGATTTGTATAAGCTGGCAGATATCGCAGGAGTCAAGATTACATTTGAGTTTAAGGATGTACCGGAGTAAGGAGGTGAGAACCTTGGACAAACTGTCAAAAATCATCATGGCAGTTGGTGGAATCATATCAGCCACGGCAATGTGCTGTCTGGACAGTGAGGGCGTGTATATGTACTACGCCGGAGCGGTGTGCATCATGGGCGGGTTCGTGATTGGTGCTGGGTATGGGCTGCTACAGTTGAGCAGGCGCAGGCAGGAAAAGCGAGAAGCGTATTTTTACATGGTTCACAGACAGGACTGGCTGGATGTGGAGTTTAAGCAATGAAGAAAACCCGTGCGTAGAGGATATGGCGGTCGGTATGATAATTGCAAAGGTAGCGGATGATTTTGGAATTGAGGCTGAAGTCGAAAGTTACATACCAATTTATCATCTTATGAAGGAGTGGTTACTTAGTGAAAAAGAAAAATAGCACCGTCAGATTCTTTGGCGAGAACCGGTGCTATTCAACAGGGAAATACATAGTATTTCTGCATTTATTGTAACACTGGCATGGAGGTTGTGTCAATGTATGGAAAATATCAATGCAAATCCTGTGGATGCACGATGGACCCGGGCGAGGGTCAGAACAATATGTGTGAGGACTGCGTATCTGGTGAGACAGAACAGCGGCGCCGCAGGGAGATGTTAGACCGGATGATTCGGTCGACAGACTATAAACAGATGGAAATGGAGGAATTTTTAAAATGAATATTACAAAAATCAAAATCAAAAATCTTTATGGAATCAAGGAATATGAGGC
>CAKSGI010000318.1 GCA_934454005.1 uncultured Eubacteriales bacterium
TTTATACAGAGGTAGGAATGGTAGCTTTTATACATTCAATTTAGAAAAAACATATCCAACTTGCGACATATATATCTTGTACATACTTAGTGATGATGAAAAAGTTTTAGATGTATTAGTAATTCCTAGTAAAGATGTTATAGGAATAAGTCAAATAAGCGTAGGAGAGCATTCTAGCAAATACTACAAATATTCAAACAAATGGAATTACATAAAGAGATATTGTGATTTTATCAAATCGTTAAATTAATACGGAGGTGGTCTTAATAGAAATGAATTATGAAGAAAGGATTAAAGATTTAATTTCTAAGAATAACAGATTAGGAAGGGCAAATATTAAGCTTAATCAAACGCTAAAAGAAAAAGATGCAACAATTAATAATCAAACACGTGAGATTGAGAAACTGAAAAATAAAGTTGGCGAATTAGAAGATAGATTGTATAAGGTATACAGTTCATGAGCACATATGAAGACATCAAAAGACATTTCTTATGTGAATGTCAATCTTATACCTACTATGAGCAAAAGATAGCAGAGCTACAAAGAGATGAAGCTATTTATCCCTTAAAAGCCGAGCTATTCTTAGCTCATGCAGATTATGCAAGAAGAATGAACTATGTAAAAGAAAAATTAAGCCAACTTGATGATACAACTCGAACAATGATTGAGTATAGATATATAAAGGGATTCAGTGCAGAAAAGACATCTAATATTGTAGGTTATGCAAGAGAAGAAATCCCAAGAAAAATAAATAAAAACTTAAAGAAAGTGCTCACAATGTGAGCATTTTTTCATGTAATAATTGTTTTAGCAGGATAGAGCAGTAGTAGCTCACTAGTCTTATTAGCTAGAGGTCGAATGGTGCAATTCCTTCTCCTGCAACCATGATTACAAAGTCTATCAGTAAGTCCTTCTCAAATCAGATATTAAATACCAACAATGGCATGCCGTTAGGCTTTGATATATTACCGAGCGTTTGTCTCGGTTCTTTTAATAATAAGGAGGAGAATATGAATATTGTTGAAAAAAGATTAAATGAGCTAAAACCTTATGAGAATAACCCTAGAATCAATGATGGAGCGGTGAAATTTGTTAAAAATTCTATTGAGGAGTTCGGCTTCAAAGTTCCTATTGTTATTGATAAAGATGGAGTGATTGTTGCAGGTCATACACGATATAAAGCTAGTCAAGAATTAGGCTTAGAAACTGTTCCTTGCGTGGTTGCAGATGATTTAACAGAGGAACAAGTAAAGGCGTTTAGAATTGCAGATAATAAAACGGCAGAAAAAGCTTCGTGGGATTTAGACGCATTAAAGACAGAAATGGAAGAGCTTGAAGAAATTGACGGAATCGACATGAGAGATTTTGGATTCGGTGATTTTGAAATTAGTGCATTAACTGAGGACATGGACGCAGAAGGATATGACAATGAGCTTATGGACGCATTTAGTGAACATTCAGAAGATATGCTAAAAAAGCAACGTGTAATCATTACGTATGAAACAGAAGAAGAGCAACTATTCTTAGAGAAACTTTTACAGGTAACTGAATTAAAAGTGTGCTACGACATCAAGGAATTAATGCATGAATGATATTTATTATGCAATAGCTAGTTACCATAGACCAAAATGTAAAACGTATCACGCATTAAAAGAATGTGGGATTGAAGATGAAAGAATTGTTATTAGCTTAAATGATTCAAATGATTTCAAAACTTATGTTGAAGCATTAGGGAGTCAAGCTCAAATCATTACTAGGCGTGGGAATAACGTAGCTTCGAATAGAAATAACATTATAAATTATTTTGAAAATGGGGCAAAAATCATCTTACTAGATGATGACATCAGAGATTTTAGAAAATGGGAAGAAAAGCAAGGGAATAAATGTGGAACGCAGAAAAAAATCACTGAGTTGGATAAGACATTTAATGAGGTATTCTCATTTATGCAAAAGAACAATATTCACTTCATGGGATGTCTACCCACAACCAATAATATGAATATAGCTAGCTATGTTAAGAAAGGTGAAACATATTCATTCAATACACTCGTACAAGGTGGATTGTGTTTTGTTATTAAAAGTGCAGAAATCAAATTTGATGAGAAATGGGATATGTTAGAGGATTATGAATTGAATCTAAGAATGATTAGGCAAGGGTATATCATAGCTAGAGTAAATAACATTGTGCCAAATAAATCTTACATGGGAAAGGAAAAAGGCGGAATGTATGACAGATACCAAAGAGGAGAACAAGAACTATGGCTTAGACGCCTAGTAAAGAAATATCCGGATATGGTAACAAAAAAAGATAGAACAGTATTGTTGAAAAGGAAATGGAGGATATAAGGTGAATAAAATCAGTGAGACATATCAATCACCAAGATGGACAGGAGAAATCGCAGATTGCTCATTGCCGGTAACATTTGATACATATTCCAACTGTTCATTTGGATGTGTTTATTGTTTTAGCCAATATCAAAGAGGTATTGGTGCAAGTAAAGAAGCATATCTTCATAAAGATGTAAAATGTATCAATGTTGAGAAGTGTAAAAAGATTTTCAGTGGAGAAGATACAAAATCACAATTCTATAAATACATTAAAGACAGACGTCCTATTCAATATGGTGGTTTATCAGACCAATTCGACGGATATGAAAAGAAATATGGTAAAACCTATGAAATGCTCAAGTATTTGAAATCTATTAATTATCCTATCTGTTTTAGTACGAAATCGGCATGGGTATTTAATGACCCTAAATA
>CAKSGI010000319.1 GCA_934454005.1 uncultured Eubacteriales bacterium
GCCTAAATCTTCCCACATTCCTTTATATTTAATAACCGAAATGTTAGTTTCTTTTTCAACAACCGCATAATCAAAACTAATTTTTGTTAGTGTGTCATATTTATTGAATAAATCATAATAATCTGTAAAATCAATCAATTCATGAGCTTTGTCTAAAAGATAACCAATCTTATAGGCGAATACACCACCATTCCATAAACCACCTTTTTCAATATATTCTTTAGCTAAATTTTCAGAAGGCTTTTCTTTAAAACTATCCACCTGGCTAATTTGATCATTTGTCTTTGGCATAATGTAACCAAACTTTTCACTTGGTTCTGTTGGAGCAATTCCCATTAATGTTAAATTTGCTTGTCCTGTACAAGAATACTCATAAATATCTTTAATACATTCAAAATATGAATCTTCAACATATGGATCAACTGGACATACTACAACAGAATCATCTAAAGGTACATTTTTCACATAATGTAAATAAGCCGTTGAAAGTGCAATAGCTGGAAAAGTATCTCTTCTACAAGGTTCTACTGAAACCGATACATTATCACCTAATTGATTATGAATCACAGAAACCTGTGTTTTGCTTGTTGCAATTGTAATATTACTGTTTTCATCCACTTCTTTTAATTGACGATACACTCTTTGCACCATAGACTCATATTGCCCATTGTTTTTAAATAATTTAATAAATTGTTTTGAACGAACATCATTTGATAGAGGCCACAATCTTTTTCCTGAACCCCCAGATAAAAGTATTATATTCATAAGTAAATTTTCTCCTTTAAATTTTTTTCTCAATTATATTATACGTAAAATATCCCATAATTATAGCTATAGGCAAACAAATAAGAACATTAACTAAAATAGACATAGATCCATCAAATAATGAAACTACCATCTGTTGAATTGGCCAACCACATAAATATATACCATAAGAATAATTTCCAAGATTAGCCATATTAGCATTAATCTGTTTAAAACTAAATGAAGTATATAAAACAATATAAGGAAAAAATAGTAACAATCCTAATTGTCCTTGTTTCATAAAAATTGAAATAACAAATAATACAGAGCAAAGGATGAATATTTTGAAATCCATAATAATTTTATCTCTAAAAACCCAGAAAAATGAACCTAAATAAAACATAAATAATGGAGCAAAATATCCTCTGACAAGTAAAATAATTGGTATATTAACATAGTATATAACTACAAACAAGAGTAATACAGGAATTAAACTGATTTTATAAAATTTCTTATTTACTAAGTTCAATTTATATAATACATAAAGTACGATATAACAAACAAATTCAATTGGCAAAGTCCATAAAGCCCCATTGATTACTCTTGGAAATATATTTCCACTAAAAACTCCAGGTAAATTATGAATTGGAATTAAAAGAAAATTCAAGCAATATACAAAAAAGTCTTTTGATAGAAAAAATTCTTGAAAGTTGTAAGTTGTGAAGAATAAACTACATATTATAATAGTAAGAATCAAGACAAACCATAAAGGAGGAAATATTCTTTTGATTCGATTTCCTATATAGTGATTTCCCTTACTCTTTTCAATGCTTTTTGTAACAAAAAAGCCACTACTAATAAAGACAACCGCAACAGCCACTCCACCTAAGCCTAATGTTCCATTGGATATAGTTAAAAGGAAATCTTCACATTTTGCACCTTTTGATAAAGGGTAAGCATGCGAGACAATTACAGCTAATGCAGCAATAAATTTGATAAAATTTAAGTTTTGGCTACGACTATTTTGATAATCTGACAAATACGAATTATTCATAAAACTACGCCTTACTTACCTGCAACTTTATAAAATGTATCCAAATATTTACGTGCAATCACTTCTTTTGAATATTGATTAAAACTAATTTTATGAGGCTCTACTGCTTGGATTTTTTTGATTTGCTCAATCCATTCGTAAATATCTGTAGGATTTTCTACATATGTACACTTATTATCTGTAACTTCATATAAAGATGTTTTTTTAGTTGAAATCACTCTTGCTCCAAGCATCATTGCTTCCACTGGAGGCATACCGAACCCCTCAAACAAACTTGGAAACAAGAATACATTACAATTTTTAATTAAACAATTTCTTACTTCATTCGAAACAAACTTAGTCAAAATAATATTTTCTTCTAAGCCTTTTTCATTAATCATCTTTATAAAGTTTTCTTTGTTTGGACCACTTACACCAGAAATCACAAGTTTTTTAGGAATATCACAATCTTTATTTTTTAACTCCTCAATCATTTTAACTAAAGTAATTAAATTTTTATGTTTATGCATAGAACATACAGTATAGTAATATTCATTTTTCTTTATATTATATTCTTTCTCTACTTCTGAAAAATCAACAGGAACATTGTCATTTAATACAATTGGGTTATGTATTGAAATAATGTTCTTTGCCTTAGGAAAATGTTCTTCTAAATCTCTCTTTGTAAAATCACTTATTCCAATGACTAAATCTGAGTTTTTAACTGTCTTATACCAACCATAGCGATACCAAATATTTTCTAATTTTGGAAAATATTCAGGATAGTGATATGCCTGAATATCATGGATTGTTGTGATGGATTTCAATTTTCTATTTTTAACAATAGGCATTTCATATACTGGAAAGAAACAGACATCAACTCCAAGTTTCTTAAATACTTTCCATTGATGTAAATTTTGCCAAATTAAATGTCCAATAACATCATTTGCCTTTGTATCACAC
>CAKSGI010000320.1 GCA_934454005.1 uncultured Eubacteriales bacterium
ATGCATACCCATCGAAAAAGGGATTCCTAACCTTGTTATTCCAAATTTTATATATGTACTCTTTACCTTTACACGAATATCTAGCATGAAAATCACTTTTAACATCAATACAATTATTTACTGCTATATCAAAAGGCAAATATCTATTTAATGCTGCAAGTAATCTTTTGCAAGGTATATTGTGCTCTGTTTTAAAACTAATGCAATACATATTCGCGTGAACTCCTGCATCTGTCCTACTGCACCCTTTAATATCAGGATAATTCCCTATGATTTTAAATAAAGATTCCTGAAAAACTTCTTGTATACTTAAAGCATTCTTCTGAATTTGCCATCCATGATAATTTTTTCCATCATAAGATATATTTAAAAGAATGTTTCTCATTCGTGCATCATTTAAAACCTTATATTGCACACAATCACCCCCATGCAAATAATAATAACAACAAAAATCATTATTAAATCCACTTTTGAAGTTTTTAAAATTTTCATTCGACTTCTTCCCTCGCCGCCTTTATAACATCTACACTCCATAGCTATTGCTAGATCATAAGCTCTTCTAAAAGAAGAAACAAATAAAGGTATAATTATCGGAATCAATGACTTTACCCTTTGAGTTATATTTCCTGTTTCTAAATCTGCACCCCTCGACTTTTGTGCAATAATTATTTTATCAGTTTCCTCCAATAAAGTCGGAATAAATCTTAAAGCTATTGTCATCATCATCGCTATTTCGGCAACATTTACCTTCAAAATCTCTAACGGCTCTAATAGCCTTTCCAACGCATCAGTTAAATCTGTTGGAGTTGTAGTAAATGTTAAAATTGAACTTATAACAACTAAGCTTATAACTCTTACACAGACAAATATACTGTTATCTATTCCTTCTTTAGTAATAGTTATAAATCCTAATTTAAATATTGGATCTCCATCACTATAGAACAAATTTAATATAGAAGTAAACGCTACTATAAAAAATATAAATTTCATACTTTTAAAATACATCTTTAATCTTATCCCGGAAAACAACATAAACAACACCGTAACCAAAAACATAACAAATAAAGAAATATAATTATAAGTACAAAATACTAAGATTAAACAAGTAAATATACAAATTATTTTTACTCTTGGGTCCAAGTTATGAAAAATTGATTTTCCTGGTATATATTGGCCTATCGTTATATCTTTAAACATCTTTAATTTGCCTTTCTTTTAAAAGGTTTAAAATCTGATTTACACCATCTTCTACAGTAAAAACGTCGTAATTGACTTTGTATCCCTTATCATATAGTTTTTTCATGATTCTTGTAACTTCTGGTATCTTCAACCCTATTTCTAGAAGTTCTTTATCTCTTTTAAAAATATTATGAGTCTCATCAAACATTTTAGCCTTGCCTCTATCCAAAACTAAAACTTTATCTGCTATTTGCGCTATATCTTCCATACTATGCGAAATAAATATAACTGTATTTTTTACTCTTTTATGATATTCACATATATTCTTAAGAAGAGTCTTTTTCCCTAATGGGTCTAACCCCGCTGTTGGTTCATCCAAAATTAAGACCTCCGGATTCATAGCTATTATTCCTGCTATTGCCACCTTCCTTTTTTCTCCTCCAGAAATTTCAAATGGGGACCTAAAAAGTATATTCTCAGTAACACCAGAAAATTTAGCGGCCATTAAAACCCTATTATTTCTTTCTTCTTTATTAAGTCCCATATTAATAGGCCCAAACTCTATATCCTTATAAACACTTTCTTCAAAAAGTTGATATTCAGGATATTGAAAAACCATTCCTACTTTAAATCTTATATCTTTAACTTTTCTTTTATTAGACCATATATCCTCACCGTTAAAAAGTATCTCTCCATTTGTAGGCTTCAGTAATCCATTTAACATTTGGACAAATGTTGATTTGCCAGAACCAGTATGACCTATTAATCCAATAAATTCGCCTTTTTCTATTGAAATATTAACATTATCTACAGCCTTTTTCTCGAAGCTGGTTCCAACACCATAAATATAATCTAGATCTTTTGTTTCAATTATTGGCATATCTATCCTCCAATAACTTAACTAATTCATTAACACATTCATCTTCTGTTAATATATCATTCTTTAAACTCAATCCTCTTTTATTAAGTTCATATATAAGTTCTGTAGACTGTGGAACATCCATTTTATACCTTCTTAAATACTCTACATTTGAAAAAATCTCCTTTGGTGTTCCTGTTTTCAAGATATTCCCGTCCTTCATTAAAACTATTCTATCTGAAAGTATAGCTTCCTCCATAAAGTGAGTTATAAGAATTATTGTAACTCCTTTTTCTTTATTTAATTTTATTATAGTATTTATAACCTCATCTTTACCACTTGGATCAAGCATTGCAGTTGGTTCATCAAGAACTATACAATCAGGTTCCATTGCAATTATTCCTGCTATTGCAACTCTTTGCTTCTGCCCTCCAGATAATTTATAAGAAGATTCGTTTTTATATGCATACATATCAACTGATTTTAAAGCGTTGTCCACCCTACTCCTTATTTCAGACGGCTTCAAACCCAAATTTTCCGGTCCAAAAGCTACATCTTCTTCTACTATACTTGCAACTATTTGATTATCTGGATTTTGTAAAATAAGTCCAACACTCTTTCTAATATCATATTTTTTATTCTCGTCTTTAGTATCTAAACCTGCAACAAAAATCTTACCTCCACTAGGAAGTAAG
>CAKSGI010000321.1 GCA_934454005.1 uncultured Eubacteriales bacterium
ATTTAATAGTCTCCAATTTCTAATATTAACATCATTAATATCATTATATATCTACTTAAATATTGGTTCAATAATCAATAATAAAAATATGAGAAAATCAGGTACTATAAAATGAGCCAAGGGCACTTCCAACTTACTTTTTTTCATTCAATGTCAATAGACAAACCGTCTCAACTGTTAAGAGTCGATTTGGCATATTTCGCGCAATACATAGTCGATTTTATTTATAGACTCAATTAAAATCCTTTATAAATAAAATCCATAAGAACTATCAACTCATCAATGTCTTTATCTTTAAGTGCGACAAAATTCTCTCTTTCTTTTTTATAATATGTTCCAGCTTCTGGTAGATTATTATACATTTTATTACAGTTTAAGAAATACTCTTTTTCGCTTTTCAATTTTTCTCTTAAAAGATTATAGTGTGACTCACCCAAAAAATCATCAATATTATTTTTTAAAAAATCACTATTGTCTTCAAGAACTTTATCAGCAGCTTCTGGATCATTTGATTTGACCATAGCTAGCATAGCCTTATCAATCAAAAAAATGTTATTTTTATCATAATTTAATAACTCACCTAAAGTGATAGCTCTTAATTTTGGCGGGAGAATTGAAAACAAACGCATAACATGCTCATTTTTACCAAATCTAATATTTAAAAAATATTTAAAAAACAAAAAAGAGAATAAGTAGTATAAATCATCTTTTGCTGATTCAAATTCAGTTTCCGTTGCAACATATAAATTTTGAGTGTGTACACATTTGTTTCTTAAATCTCTAAGATTATTAAAATGATTTTCAAAAGTTATATACTTTGTAGAATTTGGCCCTTTAAATGAATCAGCGCCTTTCCCCAATGTAAAATAATCTTGATCACTTAACTTTTGATCAAACCTAAATAATATTTCTGCATATCTTCCAACAAGATAAATCTTACTAGTTGGTGATAATTCATTAATTTCCAAATCTTTAAAAATAGTCTTTTCTATTACTTCAGCCATTTTTTTATTCCTTTACTTTCATAGCCGCATCTATTCAATATCAGGTAATTTTTTAATAATCTTACCACTTAATTTCAATTCAAATCTGCCAATTTTAGCTTGTATTTGGTTAATGTATGATTCATTAATTTTATCACATTGAGAATCAATGTTTTGAACAGCTGCCCTAATATTATTTGAATTTTTAGTAATTTCATTAATTGCTTTTTCAAGCATTCCTAACGGATTATCTAAATATGTTTTCTTAATATCGTCGAATTCTTGCATTAATGCAAACTTTGTTTTTAAGCCAATTTCATTTTCTTGATCCATAATAATATCTGCAAATTTTGCAGTTAATGATGCAATCATATTTAGGAATGTCATTAAATATGCAGGTCTTACAACATACATATCATCGTATCCATTCACCTTAAAAATAGGTAAAACATTAGGTTTATCCATTTCAAGATTAGATACTAACACAGCATATTTACATTTTTTCTTCTCTCTATTCTTATCAAGTTGTTTATAATAATCTGCATTTGATTTTTTATTAACAGAATCAGGATTTTCATCTTTCATATCCATACATACACTAGCTAATTCCTCATCTTCTTTATGTAATTCGCTAGCATATATTCTGAATATATAATCTGCTTTAGAGCCTTTAGATTCGCCTTCTTCTTTAATAGCTTTATTATCTTTTTCCCAAGTGCAATTGAATAAACCATTTTGCATATATGAAGTGACTTCATTATCGCACCATGCTTCTAGATCTTCTCCTGTTTGTTTAACATTCATTGATGCTTTAGCACGTTGCAGATTACTAATCATTTCATCTTTTTCTCTGATAGTTTGGTCATACATATCTTTTTGGTCTTGAAGGGCTTTGCTTTTTTTAATTTCAAATTCATAACCTAAATTTTTAATTTCTGCATCTTTTCCAGCAAGAACTAATTGATTTTGAGAGTTAATTTCAGAAATCTTATGTTCATAAACTCTCACAACTTCATTCTTAGCTTGAGTTACTTTGCTTTCAACTTGAGAATTCAAAACATCATATTTATTTTGCAATTGAGATAGTTTTTCAGATTCACTTTGTTGAAGTTTAGTTTTTTCTGTTTCATTTTCATATTTTATTCTTTCAATTTCAGCTTTTTGAGTTCCCTTTAATATCTCTATTTCCTTTTTTAAATCAGAAATAGTTTTATTTAATTCGTCCTCTTTAATGTTAAATTGTTCTTTTGCAGCAGAAAGAAGATTACTTTTATAAAGTTCATTTTGTGTTTTTAATTGATTAATATCTGATTCCTTGGAATTCTTCAAATTTTCTATTTGCTGTTTCAATTCTGAAATTGTTTCACTATATTCTTTTGCTACATCTCTTGCTTTTATTTCAAGATTCTTAGAATTTTCTTCAGTTAATGACTCAATCTTATGTTTTAAGTCTTCAATTTCAGTTTGTTTTTCTGTCTTTAAATCAAACAATTCTTGCTGATGTTGTTGATTTAGTTCTTTTTCCTTTATTTCTAGAGCAATAGTTTGACCTTTTTTCAATGCTTCTATTTGTGAATTAAGTTTACTTATTTCTACATCACTTTCTGCTTTGAATCTCTTCTTTGCATCTTCAATTCTTGCCGCAACAGCTTTTTCTTTTTCGGAATCAATGAGTAAATCCACAAACGAAGAATCTACTAAAGATACTTCTTGTAAATCTATTAAATCTCCTGCTTCAGCTGGCTCTAAT
>CAKSGI010000322.1 GCA_934454005.1 uncultured Eubacteriales bacterium
ATTATTTACCACGGGCAATAGAAGAGATGGTGTACTATTTGGATAATCACGTAGAGAAACCAATGGTTGTTGCCAATATGGATGTGGTTGATGAGAATGGTAAGCTTTTATATACTTTGGATAATTATGACGAACAGAGAATGTATTTGTGTAATTGTGTGGGTGCATGTTTTATGTACCGGCGATACATATTGAATGAAGTAGGAGAATATGATCCTGCTATGTTTTTAGTTGAGGATTATGATTATTGGCTGAGAATATTGTTTAGATATGGCTCAATTGGACATATAACAAAAACTTTATATATGTATAGGATGCATTCCCAAAGTTTAACAGGAAAACGCCTTAATGATGTGAAAAAACAGCTAAATAAACTACGATGGAAATATATAGATAAATTGATATCGAATATAAAAGCAGATAAAGAATCTTTGAGCCAACTTTATTATGAGTTATATGAAGACGACATATCTGACAATAAACTCAATAATGTGTTTAAAAACTATTTACCGCTTATATATATGGATAGTGGTAAAGACAATGGAAAAGAAATAATTGTGTATGGAGCGGGAACTATTGGTGAAGAGGCATATCAATTATTTGGCGATAGAATTAAATATTATATAGATAGAGATGAGCATAAAATTGGAAAACAAAAAAATGGAAAAGAAATTATTCCATTGAAGACACTCAAAGAATTACAGGAATACGAAATAGTGATAGCAGTTTCTGATAAATATATATATCAAATATTGGAAGATATAAGCCAATATTGTTTTGCTGGTTGTTGTTCTCTTTCAAAATTGAAAAAGAACTGGGTAAAAGAAAATGATAATGAAGTATAGTATCTAAATTTAGGGTGTAGATGTTTATGAGTAAAATTATATTTTGGGGTTCTGGAAATCTAGGGAGAAAATTACATAGATATTGGCAAGACCATAATTTGAAAGTAGATTATTTTTGTAATAATGACAAAAAAACATGGGGGACAGTAAAAGATGGCGTTGGGATAATTTCCCCTGCTGAAGCGGTTGCTTTTAATGATTCTATTTTTTTTATAACGTGTTCGGATGTAGATACTGTAACAGTACAATTGCAAGAACTGGGAATAGAAAAGAGTAGGATAATAAGAGCAGACAGCTTTTGCTCTAGACGTTTGAACGAGGTAATTGAAAAAATATTGACCGAAAAAAAACATACGAACCATGAATTGAAGTATGCAGGGTGCTATATTGATTTAAGTTGTGGTATGGTTTTGGGGGGCGTTGAGCGATGGAGTTACTCATTAGCTAAATCTTTGCTAGATCAAGGGTTAAATGGCAGGTATCTTGTCCCATCTGACAGTATAAATCAAGTGCAGGATAATACATATCCGACAGAAATTTTAGGAAGTAATAAAGGCTGGCTGATAGATGAATGTGTTAATACGTTATTGAACGGAGAGTATTCAGCGGTAATTTGTAATTTTCCATTTGATGTATTTGCTGCGGCATGTATTGTGAAAAGAATGTATAAAGATGTATTTAAACTAATTGCAGTTGTACATAATGATGAACAAATATATTATGATGTTTATTCTCAGTATAAAGATCAGATAGACTATTGTCTTGTGATTAGTTCAACCATAAAGAAGAAGATGGTTGAAAAAGGTTTTCCAGAAACGAAATTAATAGAGCTATATTGGAAAATAGAAGGTGATATAACGGGAAATAGAGAATATACAAAAGAAAATGAACCGATAAAGATTGGATATTCTGGTAGAATTGTAAAATTTCAAAAGCGAATAGATTTAATGATGGAAGTTGCAAAGAGGCTAAAAGAAAAAAATATAAAATTTGAAATGAAGCTTGTTGGAACTGGAGATTATGAGACTGAACTGGAAAATAAAATTAATGAATACAACTTGAAACAGCAAGTGTTTCATATAGGAATTATTCCGCATGATGAAATATTTGAATTTTGGAGAGATAGGGATATTTGTATAAGTTGTTCGGATTTTGAAGGGCATAGTATTTCTCATTCAGAAGCAATGGCATGTGGAGTTGTACCGGTAATAACAAATACTTCAGGTGCGGCGGATGATGTTATAGATGGATATAATGGATTTGTCGTTGATATAGAGGATGTTGACGCTATAGTGAATAAAATTGAATATCTTTATGATAACAGAAAGGATTTAGAGCAGATGGGAAATCGAGGGAGAAAAATCATACTAGACAGAAATGAAAAAATGGATACAGCAAAATTCTGGTTTCCTTTACTGAATAAATAATAGGAAATAGCGATGTACAATCAAGATGAATATATTTTTAACGAATTTAATAATTTTTTTTCTAAAATGAAGGAAGTTCCAATAGTCTTATATGGCATTGGAATTGCTACAGGAAAATTACTTGAAAAAACAGGTGATTATAACATAGTTGGTTTAATGGACGGGAAGAGAAAAAATGGCACAATATGGGAACTGCCTATTATTGATGAGGATGATGTTGTAAAATTAGGAGCGAAGATAATAGTAATAGTTGCTAGACCGGCTGTAATTGGAATGATTTATCATAGAATTGAGAATTTTGTGAAAATAAACGAAATTGATGTTTTTGATATCCATGGGATTGATTTGAAGACAAAATATCAAAGCCGGGAATGTGATTTGCCATTTTATCATTTGGAGATGAATGATATGAGACGAGCGGTAGATTCGCATAGTGTAGTAACATTTGATGTGTTTGATAC
>CAKSGI010000323.1 GCA_934454005.1 uncultured Eubacteriales bacterium
GTTTATGTTAGAGTATCAACTGAAGATCAAGCTCGTGAAAGATTTAGTTTACCAGAACAAAAAGAAAGATTAGAAGCCTATTGTAAGTTTAATGATTATAATATTGTCGAATACTATAAAGATGCTGGTATGAGTGCTAAAACTGGGAATTATAGACCTGAATATGAAAGAATGTTAGAAGATGGGAAAAACGGAAAAATAAATATGTTTATTGCTCTTAAATTAGATAGAGTCGTTCGTAGTGTTAAGGATTGGAAATCACTAATTGAATTTACTTAAAAATATAATATAGACCTTGCGCTTGTAAATGATAAGATTGATACTACTACTGCTAATGGTAAAATGGTATCTCGTATTATGATGAGCGTATCTCAAAATGAAATAGAAAGAACTAGTGAAAGAACAATTATTGGCCTTGAAGGAGCTATTAAACAAGGCCATATTCCTGCAAGAGCACCACTAGGTTATAAACATATAGATAAAAAATTAGTTCCAGATCCACTTACTAAAGATATTGTAGTAAGAATATATAATTTATACTTTGAAGGAAAATCTTATTATAATATTGCAACTATTTTTAATGAAGACAAAGTCTTGGCTAAAACAAATTGGTGTGATACTGGAATACTTAGAATTATCTCTAATGAAGTATATAAAGGGGATTATGTTCATGGTAAAAGAACGAATCATCCAACTTATTATAAAGATGTTGTAGAGCCTATTGTGAGTAAAGAACTATGGGAAAATTGCCAAGTACAGAAAAAGAAAAATCAAAAAAATTATATGAGAACTCAAACTTATATCTTCTTACAAAAATTAAAATGTCCTAAATGTGGTAGAATTCTTGCAGGTGGTGCTTCACATAAAATCAAATCTGATAAATGGTACTTCTACTATAGATGTGAAAGTTTTAAAAATAACATTCATGAAAATAAAATTGAAAGATTCTATTATTAGTTTTATTAGGCAAGTAGATAACACTAATAAGGAATATGATAAAATCCAAACTTTATCTAATACATTAATTAATGCTCACGAACAATTAAAAAATAAAAACAATAAAATTAAAACTCTCTGAAAATAATGAGTTGCTTAATTTAAGAGTTAAAATTTTAAATAATACTATTAAAGAAAAAGATAACGAAATATCATTTTTAAAATCTAAAATACACGATATACAAAATACCATTAATTATTGGAAAGATAAGTTTGAAAAACTAATATCATTTCTACATAGTAAACTTCATAGTTGGTATGATAAAGATGATAAATATATTGATGTTGTTAATAATATGTATAAAGATGATGTTTTAGATAATGATGATATTGAAGAATTAGATTTAGGCAAAGGAAAAGATGACTTTGAGAGATAACCTCATTACCATCTTTTATTTACTTGTTTTAAACAATTGACGTGATATTGCTTCATCTACCGGTGGAACATAATCAACCAAATAAAGCCCATATAAATGACCATATTTTTTCATTACTTCTTGAACTCTACTTAGTTCTCCAGTTTTATCAAACAATATTTTAGATTCTACAAGTTGCTCAACTCTATGAACTTCACTAGGATTCATAGCAGTTGTTGAATATCTATTTTCATAATCATAATCAAATACAACATTGACCCCAGTCTTATTACTTTCCGCTATTTTAAAATTTAATTTATCCATTAATCTATCATAAGGATAATAATCTACTCCTGATTCTAATAAAACTACTATATTTAATGTCCCTTTACTATGCTTTGAATCTTGATAATTTGTTAAATAAACAGAATCTACATTATCATCTTTGTATAACCTTTTAATAGTATCAGTTAATTCTTGTGATAAAAATGAATGTTCTTCATCTGTAAGATTTATTCTTTCTTTTACTACTTTATCTAAATATAGTAAATTATTTGTTCTAGCAATTTTTAATATATTAGAAAATTCGGAAAATTGATTATCACCCGCATATATAGTTTTATCCCATTCATACCATATATCAAATGCATCTTTTGCACCATCTTTTACCATTTGTTGAACTCTTGAACTATTAAAAACAACATTATTTTTTTGATCATCTAATGAGTGGTGCATTCCTTTATCTTGGTAAATCTTTGCTTGTAAATCAGCTTCAATTTTATCACAATAATGTGAACATTTTGCTTCTGGTGTTTCTTGTTCATCAAATTCATATAATAGAGCTAATAAACTATCTTTTTCTTTTAGATTACCTAAAGCGTCTCTCATAGCTTGATGTTCAATTTCTTTTTTCTTTTCTGGAGTTATTCCATCAAATGGTGTAATATCACCAATCAGTGTTTCTCCAGTTTCATGTATAACTAACATTTTTAATTCTTTATCAGTATCAAAATTATATTCAAATTCAGAATTTAATACCATTGCTAAACTTATAGTTCCAATTACATGTTCAGATATTGTTTCAATTCGGTCTGATTTAACATTCCAATGTTTACTATCCCATCCAGTTCTTACCTTATTTTTTAATCTAAAGTTTAAATAATAAAATCTAAATATTTCTTCACATTCAGAAGGTTGTTTACTACATAGTGAAGATATAATAGTACTTCCTTCTTTAATTAATTCTGATTGTGAAGTGTTATTTTCTTTCTCTTTAATTAATTTAGTTAATAAAAGGTCTAGCATTTTATACTTAAATACTAATTTACCATTTTCAGTATTTATATCTCTTGATTCTACTATTTCACTAGCATATTG
>CAKSGI010000324.1 GCA_934454005.1 uncultured Eubacteriales bacterium
AAGGATTGCTGCGGGAGTTGCTGCTTATATTTGCGGTCACAAATTGTGACCGCAAATAATCAACTTCATTATCAGATAATTGAAACATCATATCATTCTGAAATCTTTCTATATTTCTTTTTACCTGCTGATTAAAAGCCTTAAGTTCATATCCATATACTTCAGCCAAATCTGCATCTAATAACACTTTGCAGCCCCTAAACTCATACAATTTTTGTTTCATAAATTCTTCATTGATTTCAATCACTGCAATTTCGTCTTTCTTTTTGTCTTCTGCCATAGAACTCCTCCATCCATTTTGCGTTATGTTTCTGCCTACCACTTAATTTACAATTTTTCTCCTTGACATTTTCACTAATAAATAGTACCCTTTGTATTAAGAAATGGGTTTTTGTACCGTACGTGCTGACTTGTCAGTAGCTAAGCGGGTTGCTCGTTTCTTTTTTTATTTTTATAATATCGTACAAATATTTCTTATCATTGGCATCATGCCTAACTATCAGGAAAACATGAAAAACATTATACCTTTCTATTTCCCCATTCTCGTCAAATACCGGTAAGGCAAAACGTGAATCAAATCTATACCAGCCATTAGCCGCATCAATTTTATGTTTATCTTTTTTATTAATTATAAATTTAGAGTCTGTAGCAATTTCTATCATTTCCCCAATACCTTGTGACGCATTAGCCTTTGCCTTGGCATTTGTTCCTTTTAACCCGTATGTATCATTTGAACCAGTATATTCATCCGGCAAATCAGCTCCAATGTATATGACATCTCCTGTTTCAAGTATTGTATAAAATTCACCCACTGATTCTTTCAGGTATTCCTTGACATCATCCCAATTAATAGAACGTTTGCCTTTAAATTTAATATCATTAATCAAAACAATATCTTTTCCATTTAAATCTTTAATTACATTTATGTTCTTATTTTTCTCCATTCATTTCCCCTAATCTCTTCATGTATTTTAATAAACGCATCTGTTGACTTTTAGATAACTTATGGTAATCTTCTAAAATCTTATGATCCTCAACATTCTTATAATCAATATTATCTGATAAATTTTCTTTAAACGTTTCTGAACCTGTAAGCAGTTCTTCCACAGAAACTCCCAAAGCCTCACTAATAACCAATAATTTATCAGAAGCCGGATTTGACTTCTTGGTATTCCAATCGCTAATTGTACTGATTGTTATACCAGTTCTCCTTGAGAGTTCTCTTTGGCTCATTTTCTGTTCCTTCATTATTTCAAAAATTCTTTCACTTATTATCATATTCATCTCCATTTTATGCACGTTTTTACGTTCATATTAATACTAACTAACATAATAGTCAATATCAATATACTTCTTTTTGTAATAGCTCTACAGATATATTTTTATACATTTTTCTAAAAGTAACAAATCCCGACTGCCAGTGATATAAAATACGAAATTGACAACATGATTATTTGGCGGTGAGCATCTACAACTATTCTGCATCGTATTGCAAGTTTTTCTACATTTCTTCCGGACATTCCATTCCAAGAAGACCACAAGCCTCGTTAACAATTTTCTGAACTAAATTAACGAGATTTAGCCTTGCCATTTTTACCATCTCATTTTCTTCTCGAAGTATGGTACATTCTTGGTAAAACTTATTAAATGAAGAAGCAACTGAAATGATATATCGTGCTACAATTGAAGGTTCGTAACGATTTGCTGCATTTTTAACTGCTTCCTCATATCCAGATAGAATCTTAATCAGTTCAAATGTCACATCATCAGTAAGTGCATCATAACATATGTTTTTGTTTTCAATTTCAACATTACTCTTTCTTAATATGCTCTTAGCACGGGCATAAGTATATTGAACATAGGGACCTGTAGTTCCATCAAAACTTAATACATCATCCCATGAAAAATCTACATTCTTAATACGTTGATTAAACAAGTCATGAAAAATCACAGCACCGATTCCAACCTTTTTAGCAACCATTTCTTTGTTAGCCAGTTTTGGATTTTTTTCTTCAATGGATTCCGCTGCACGCTTAATTGCTTCATCTAATATATCTTCTGCATATATTATATTTCCACTCCGTGTAGATAACTTTGCTCCTTCCAAACTTACAAGACCATATGGAACATGTATTAAATTTGCATACCACTTGTATCCCATTAACTCAATTGCTTTAAATACCTGTTTAAAATGAAGACTCTGTTCAAGCCCTGTCACATATAAACATTTATCAAAATCGTACTTTTCTTTACGATATAAAACTGCACATATATCACGGGAATGGTAAATTGAACCACCATCCTTTTTTGTAATCATACACGGAGGCATATTATACTTTGATAAATCAATCACATTAGCTCCCTGACTCTCTATTAATAAATTTTTCGCTTTCAGATAGTCAACTAATTCAGGAACCATATTACGATAATAGCTTTCACCAAGATAAGAATCAAAGGAAATCCCAAGCATTTTATATACTCTTTCAAACTCTACCATACTGATTTCTTTGAACCATTCCCATATTGCCAGCGCTTCCTGATTTCCCTGCTCCATCTTTACGAACCACTCTCGTGCCTCATCCATTAGTTTCGGATTTTTATCTGCTTCACTGTTAAATTTAACATAAATATCAAGTAACTCATCAATTCCTCTTTTCTCAACTACTTCTTTACTACTCCATTTTTTATAGGCAACAATAAGTTTTCCAAACTG
>CAKSGI010000325.1 GCA_934454005.1 uncultured Eubacteriales bacterium
TCAATGTGGAGTGCTGCGGAAGGTTTGGCAGTTGATATAAAATATTATGGAGAGCTACTTAAACAAAAAGTGTTTGAGAAAATTGGATCAAATTATCCTAAAGTAACAATTTCATCAAAATCAGGAGAAAAGGCAACAGTAATCGCTTGGGTGTGGTCTCGAGTGGGAAAATGCCAAAATCCGCTTTGTGGATGTGAAGTCCCATTTGCGAGTAGTTTTGTTTTATCTAAAAAGAAAGGAAATGAAGCATGGGTTGAGCCGGTTTACATAGGAAAAAAACTAAAATTTGTTATGAAATATGGAAAATGTCCCAAAGATAAAGCCTCAAATAAAATGGGGAGAAGTGCCATATTTAAATGTCCAGTTTGTGGAACCGTAACCACAGATGAGTATGTAAAAACGATTGGAAGAAATCATGAAATATACAGTAAATTGATGGGTATAATTGCAGAAGGACCCAAGGGACGTATATTTGTTGAAGCAAATCCTGAACATGAATTAGCCGCTAAAGTAGACAGACCTGACGAATATCCTAATGGTGACATTCCTTTAAATCCCAGATGGTTTAGTCCTCCAGCTTTTGGTATGAGTGAATACGCAGATCTTTTTACTAATCGCCAGATAAATACATTGGTAACATTTGCTAATTTACTATGTGATGTTCAAAATGTAATAGTTAAAGATGCTGTTGAGGCTGGATTACCAGAAGATCATATTCATCTTAAAGATGGTGGAACAGGGGCGACGGCATATGGCGAGGCAATAAGAGTTTATTTGGCATTTGCATTAGATAGAGAGGCAAATTATTCTTCAACACTTAATGGGTGGAGCGGAGATTTTATTATTCAGACATTTGGAAGACAAGCGTTGCCAATGGTATGGGATTATGCAGAAACAAATCCCTTTTCCAATTCTACAGGCAATTGGTCTGGTGCAATTAAATGGATATCTTTAGCTGTAGAAAGAATGCCAGCTTTGAAAGTTGGTCAAGCAATGCAAAAGGATGCTCAAAGTGATTGCCAATTACGAAATATTATGGTATCTACAGACCCGCCGTACTATGATAATATAGGATATGCAGATTTGTCAGATTATTTTTATATTTGGCTGAGGTATAGTTTGAGGGAGATTTATCCATCATTATTTACAACTATGCTTGTGCCTAAAAGAGAAGAATTAGTTGCTACACCATATCATTTCGAAGGTGATTCTAAAAAAGCCAAGGATTTTTTTGAAGATGGAATGAGAGAAACATGTAAAAGAATTCATGATTATATTGACGATAAATATCCAGTTAGTATTTACTATGCATATAAACAAAGTGATACAGATCGTAATTCGCAAACGGCATCTACAGGATGGGAAACAATGCTATCGGCAATTGTAAATGCTAATTTGGTTATTACCGGAACATGGCCAATACATACGGAGCGTGAAACAGGATTAAAAGCACATGTAAACGCATTAGCGTCTTCGATTGTTTTAATATGTCGTAAGAGAGATGAATCTGCGCCACAAATAACAAGAAGAAATCTTGTAAATTTATTAAGAAGAGAACTAAGACCAGCATTAAAAAAACTACAGGAAAGTAATATAGCTCCTGTAGATATGGCACAATCAGCTATTGGACCAGGCATGGGCGTTTTTTCTCGTTATCGCCGTGTACTTGAAGCGGATGGTACGCCGATGACTGTTCGCAGCGCGTTGCAGGTAATCAATGAAGAAATTGACCTTTATTTCAACGAGCAGGTAGGCGAGATGGATACAGCTAGTCGTTTCTGTGTAGATTTATACACTCAGAATGCTTATAACGATATTAAATACGGCGAGGCGGAGGTTCTTGCCAATGCAAAGGGAACATCTATTCCAATGATGGCCTCTCATGGTGTCTTGTATGCAAAGGCTGGAGTCGTACATTTGATTGATCGTTCTGAATTGCCAACAAAGGTTGATATGAATGAAGGTAATGTCTGGATGTTGACACAACAGTTGACTCATGCGATGGCTACCGGTGGTGTAGAGGCTTGTGCTCAGATTATTTTAAATATGTTTGGATCAAATGCAGAGCGTGCAAAGGATCTGGCATATCGTCTGTATACGATTGCAGAACAGAAGAAATGGGCGAATGAGGCTTATGCTTACAATGCACTGGTTGTTGCATGGCCAGATATACAGTCTCGTGCAGCGGCTCTTAAGGCTGTACAGCCAAAACAGTTATCATTTTTTGATATGATTTAGAAAATAAGAAAATCAGAAGGGAGTGATTTGCCCCGTGAAAAAATTAATAGAGACAGCACTTCCTTTATCAGAGATTAACAGGAAAACTATTGGAGAGCGGACAAGTGCCATTGGTCATCCTGGAAATCTGCATATGTGGTGGGGACGCAGTCCGAGATATTCTTCAACAATAGCTCTGCTGAGTTCTGTAATTGATGCATCCGATGATGAAGAAGAGCTTGTTCGACGAATGGGGCGTTTGAAGAACGATGAGTATGCGGATTTTGGAAATAAACCGATTATTTTTGATCCATTCTCAGGATTTGGAGGTATTCCGCTTGCTGCTCAAGAACTGGGATTTCCGATTATTGCCGGAGATCTGAATCCTGTGGCAGTTATACTTACGAAAGCAGCTGCGGAAATACCACAGCGCTTTATGGAAAGAACAGCTGTGAATCCAAATGCGAATAAATTGGTTTATGCACAGGCAGAAGG
>CAKSGI010000326.1 GCA_934454005.1 uncultured Eubacteriales bacterium
AACTACTGACAGGCAAAATAATAACTCATGTTAATCTAGTCACTATTTTACTTCCTTAGCAGGACGTTTAGGCTGATGCAAAAAACCTGCGCATGCTGGCGGCCACCAATAGCTATTTTTACCAATTTCTTTCTCAGCTTCTTTAATAGCAATTTTCCTTACTAATTCCAAAATACGACTTTCATTACCATTATTTTTCATAATCTCTCACCTCCTGTCTGATTATCTTTGCTAATAGTAGATACGCGGCACATAAAATTACTGCAACAACCATGTACCGTTGAAATTGCAATTGTAAATATTCTCCAGCCCATATACCTCCCAGTTCCACACTTAATACAATCATGCATAAATATTTGTGTCTCTTTTTCTCTTCTTTACTCAATAGCAAATTAGGGTGGTTTACTGGTGCCAAACATAGAATACATACAATAGACAAAAGTAATAGGATTGCCATTGCCTCCACATAACATTCTGCTAATGGTGCTATATACTCTACCGCTAACAAAAGCGTCAACACAGAACCAAATAAACATCCACAAAAACTATCTGCGTGAAACCCTCCTGTTGTCTGTCGTAGACTTACAAAAGAAATAACAAATATCATTCATTGTGCCGGTTTTTTAATTTCCAATGCAACTAACATCAAAATACTATATGCAACTATTTTTTCAATTTTTCTTGTTAATACATATTCATATATCTCTCTAAGCTCCTGATCCAAAATATCTTTTTGAATAAGAACTTGAACCAACTGTTCAATCATTATATATATCTCCTTCTGTGATAAAACGTATATCACATTTTTATCTATAAAATCAATACCATTTTCAAATTTCGACTATATTTTCCAGAAACAGACTATATTTTTTATAAAAAAACAAGGCTATAATCTATATAACCTTGTTTTTCATATAATTATACTTTTTACTTACTACTTTTCTTCCTTTTCTGGTATGATTGCCGTATAATAAAACCACCCATCTTTATAATATATATTTCCAAATCCTTTGTATTTTTCTATTACCATCTGCACATTTTTTAATCCAATTCCATGATTTTTCTTATCACTCTTACTGGTTTTAATTTCATTCCCATTAATTTCTACTGGATTAACAACTGGATTTTGAACAGATAACACTAATTGTCTTTTTTCTCTTATAATTTTTAGTCGTATTACTTTATTTCCCTTAAGTTTTCTACAAGCTTCAATCGCATTATCAAGTAAATTAGACAAAATAATTACCATGTCTGTATCTTCTATCCATAAATTTGTTAAATTATTTATTTGAAAAATCATTGAGATTTTTTGATTACGCGCCGTACGATACTTCTGATTCAACACAACATTAAGAATAGTATTTTTGACATCGATAATCTCCATATTCTCTTCCATAAATCCTACTAATTTTGTTGCATACTCTTTTGCATCCTGATACTTCCTACTTTGTAGTAATCCATGTATACAATGAATTTGATTACTATAATCGTGTAAAATCTGTTTCTGATTCTGATAATCCATGTTCATCTCCTGATATGCATTAATCCTTTCTCGATTTCTTTCTTGCAGTATTTGTATCTGCTTCATTTTCTGTTCTTTTACCGAAACATATCTCATTAACCCAAACATAACAATGTTTACAATTACCATTCCAACTGAAACTGTAACGTAGCTAGCATATCTGCTTTTTTCACGAAAGGATATCAACATAACTACCATAATAGCCATAAACACAGCGACAAGTGCCAATATAGCTATTGTTTTCTTTATTCTAGAAGTAATTTTATCTTGTAACATTGCTCCCAAAAAAATATGGCAACAAAGTGCTTCATAAATTACAATACTTATGCTTTTAATAAATTCTTGTAACATACTGTCTCCTTGTTTTCGTTGATTATATCCTCTCTTTGTATCGTAAATACATACTTTTCAATTCATTATAACGCCCTTTTACCGCTGACAAAACAATTCCATTTGAAAGATACACTTTGTAACTTGCTATTTTCTCTACATATTGCAAATTTACTAAAAAACTCTGATGCGTTCTAGCAAAATAATACGGCCGTAGCTTTTCCTCTATCACATCTAATTTTTTATTCAAATATAATTGTTCTTCTTTACCTACAAAGTGAAAATATAACTGATGAGAATGGCTTTCTATATAAAGTATTTTGCTTAAAATAATATTCCTTTCCCCGCCAACAAAAGGAAACCTCATTTTTATAACTTCCTCCTGCATTCTATGTAATACAGATTCCAGACATTCTTGTAATGAGCTTTCTAAATCTTCCTTCACAATAAAACGCATAGCATCTACTTTATAGCCTTCAAGACAATATTCTACTCTAATCGTTATAAACACAATTTGAACTTCCAGATTGAATTTTCGTATCATATAAGCGGTATCCATGCCATTCATTTCATCCATCTCGATATCTAAAAATATAATGTCATACTTCTGAAAATTACTCTTATCCGCACAAAATTCACTACCATTTGAGAAAAGGCTGCTAACAACCTTAATATTCTTATTTGCAAAATAGTCCTTAATAAATTTTTCTATATATTCTCTATAATATTTTTCATCATCACAAATCGCAATCTTTAATTCCAAACTCATTTTAACATCCCACTTTCTTATATGTATATTCGTACATTTTTTCCAACACTATCACCCTAACGCTCCTATTCTACACTCGTAGTC
>CAKSGI010000327.1 GCA_934454005.1 uncultured Eubacteriales bacterium
GGGCAACTGTGATACCACCTTATTCCTTGGAGGAAAGGAAAAGACCACGTTAAAAGAGTTGGCGGAAGTATTGGGTAAAGAGACGATTGACCTTTATAATACCTCGGATACAAGAGGTACAAGCCAGTCCTATGGTCTGAATTATCAAAAGACCGGAAAAGAGCTTATGAGTCAGGACGAGATAGCGGTCATGGATGGCGGAAAATGTATCATGCAGCTTAGGGGCGTGAGACCTTTTTTCTCAGATAAGTTTGATATAACAAAGCACAAGTGGTACAAAGAGCTGTCCGATCTTGACCCGAAAAATGCCTTTGACATTGAAGACTATGTGAAGCATCTGCATCGCATGAAGGTCACACCAGACACAGAGGTAGATGATGCCTTTGATTGTGGAGAAGTTGAGGGTGATACAACGAAATAGCGACTTTTGGACAGAATGTCTAAAAATGCAGAACTGACAACTGAATATGGAACGATTAGCCTCTGGACATTGTGTCCAGAAGAAAAAATTAAGAGAAAGAACGAGGGAAAATCCGCTGCTCGTCAGAGAACTCGCATTTTCCTTCGGAAAACAAGGAGGATTATTAAAATGTCATTTTTTACAACAGCAGTAACAGGATTAAAGACGGTAGTAACCGCAATTGGAGCAGGTGTAGGTGTTTGGGGAGTTATTAATCTCCTGGAGGGCTATGGTAATGATAATCCCGGTGCAAATGCTCATGTGCGGTAAAGAAGCGAACAATCAAAAACAAGAGATAGACTGCCAGCACCACACTATTCCGAACCAAAGACCAAAAGACAAGCATTATGGAAATGTGCATAACAGGCTATGGAATCATGGATAACTCTATTCACAGCACATGGAAAAGCTAAAGTGTAAATTTCCCACGTCCTGCAAACAGAATTACCCACAATTCAACGAGATAGCCAGTTATACACATTCCCACAATGCCGACGACTACGAAATTCCTTTCATTCATCTATACCAAACATGATTGAAGTTGACAAAGTCTCTTTCAAATGATATAATTAAACTCGAAGTTTAATTATTTTCAGGAGGAAGAAATGGGACGAAGAAAAAAAGAACCGAAGAGTGTACATAGAGAAAAAATTGCTACTGCTGCGTCCGCATTGTTTATGGAAAAAGGCATAGCAGCAACATCTATGGATGATATTGCGAAAGCAGCTGGATACAGCAAGGCAACTTTGTATGTGTACTTTGAAAACAAAGAAGAAATTGTTGGTATTTTAGTGCTGAATAGCATGAAAAAACTCTATGATTACATAGCTTCTGCATTGACACAACAAGAAACAACAAAAGAAAGGTATGATTTTATTTGCCGTGGACTAATCCAGTATCAAGAAGAGTTTCCTTTCTATTTCAAAATGGTATTGGATAAAATCAATATTGATTTTGAAAGCCATGATTATCTTGTCGAAGAAAAAGAAACTTATCAAGTAGGTGAAGAAATAAATGAGAAAATAAAAGAGTTCATAGTATCCGGCATAGAGAAAGGTGATCTGCGCAACAATCTGGAAATTATGCCAACTATCTTTAATTTTTGGGGTATGCTATCCGGGATTATTCAACTAGCTGCAAACAAAGAAGAATATATCAAAGAAACAATGGGATTATCAAAAAGCCAATTTTTAGAGCAAGGTTTTCAAATGTTATATTATTCTATTGCGTGTGGAGGGAATGGTTATGAGTGAGAAGAATATACTTGCGATTTTAGGAAGCCCTCATTCAAATGGAATGACTGCGGCTATGTTAGATTGTGCAATTCTTAAAGCTGAAAAAGTAGGCTATATAGTAACTAAAATCAATTTATACGAAAAAAATCTTTCTTACTGTAAAGGCTGCAGGGCGTGTATGAAAACACAAACTTGTATTCAAAAAGATGATATACAGGAAATTGTACATCTTATCCGTAAATGTCAAATAGTAATTCTTGCTGCTCCTGTTTACTGGGCGAATGTACCTGCCCCGGTCAAAAACTTATTTGACCGATTATTGGGAGCGGCTATCGAAGAAACAAATACCTTTCCTAAGCCACATCTGCAAGGTAAGAAATATTTGCTTCTGACTTCTTGCAATACTCCTTTCCCTTTTTCGTGGATATTCGGACAAAGTAAAGGTGCAATCCACAATATGAATGAATTTTTCAAGACAGCGGGTATGAAATCAATAGGAAAAATTGTATGTGCAGGCGCAGCAAATAAACAGGAACTGCCAAAGCAGACGGTCAAAAAGATTGAGAGGTGCTTGAAATGAAAATATCACGAAAAAAATAATTTTGTCTATTGTTATATTCATTTTTACTATTGGCTTAATAGGGGGCGCAGTTTACTTAAAGAATGTTGCAGATTATAAACAAGCGGTAAAAGAAACCACTTTTGATGAAATAAATATTTCTGATGTTTCTGATGGAGTTTACATCGGAGAATATGATGTGAATTTTATATACGCAAAAGTGGAAGTAAGAGTACAAAATGGAGAAATCACAGATATTATCATATTGGAACATAGGCATGAACATGGAAAAGCTGCTGAAACCGTAATTAACGAAATTGTTGATGAACAGAGAATTGACGTTGATGCGGTATCCGGTGCAACAAATTCAAGTATCGTTATAAAGAAAGCTGTTGAAAATGCTCTGAAAAGTGGATTGTAGCATTTTAAATGTAACTGTAAACCAAGCAC
>CAKSGI010000328.1 GCA_934454005.1 uncultured Eubacteriales bacterium
CTCCGGTGTTTGTCCGTTGTCAGGAATTGAAGAAACAGAAAAAATATAAGATAGGCAGGACGAAAAAACAAGTTGTTGCTGAAGCAAAAGAACAAGCAAGGCAGAAGTATCTTGATGCTGTGGGTATGCACATAGATTTCAGATATTGATTCCCTTTTAACCACCTGAACGGGAATGTGGCACATTCCCGTAAAATTACTAAGAATGAGAGGACTGAACCATGAAAGAAAAATTTATTGAAAACGGCATTGAGTATGTTCGCTGCGGAGATTATTATATTCCTAATTTGTCTGTACCGCAAAATCAATATGAAATTGGCAAATACGGCAGAATGAGATTGCAGTATATTAAAAACGAAAGAAAATGCTTCTACAGCTATCTTATGATAACCGGGAACTTGAATGAACATCTGCATGAAATTGATGTGCAGGCACAGGAGATTTTAAATCAATTTATAAAAGCGGCGGAGCAATATGCTCCCGACAAGGAGGCGCAACAAATGGAATGGGTGAGACATATGAACAGTGCAAAAGCCTCTGCCAATGAGGTTATAAATCACGAACTGATTTATGTATAAAGTAGGAACTTAATGTTCTAACAAGCATAGCATTTGGATGCCCAAATTCTCCATTTTAGTGGCGTTGCCCCTAATACCCCAATGCAGAAAGGAGAATTTTCATGCGAGCGAGAAACAACAGAATGATGCTTCGGCTCAGTGATAATGAATGTCAGACTTTGAAACAATCGTCTGAAAAAGTTGGTGTCCCCAGAGAAGTATATCTGCGGATGCTGATTATGGGAACACAACCGAAGGAAAAACCGTCAGCTGATTTTTACGGTATGATGAAAGAATTAAACGCTATCGGAAACAGTCTGAATCAGATTGCAAAGGTGGCAAACTCAAAAGGCTTTATCAATGCAAAGGCATACGTGGAAAATGCTTATAAGTTAAACAAATTTATCACGGAAATAAGTAAGGTGGTCTTTGTGCCCGAAAGGAGGGATGATAAATGGCTGCTACAAGAATTTGGTCTATAAAAGGTCGGCTTGACAGTGTGATAAATTATGTCACAAATCCGGAAAAGACAGATGGCAGCAGATATACAGATACGGAGCTTCAAGCCTTAACGGATGTAATAGATTATGCTGAGGACGGAGCAAAAACGCATAATAAGGTTTATGTTTCGGGGATAAATTTATCCCCGAACATTGCCCGTGATCAGATGGTTATGACAAAGCTGCAATTCGGGAAAGTAGATAAAATTTTAGCGTATCACGGCTATCAGAGCTTTTTGCTGGGTGAGGTTACACCTGATATGGCACATGAAATCGGTATAAAGCTTGCAGAGCGTTTGTGGGGCGATAGATTTCAAGTGCTTGTTACAACGCATCTCGACCATGACCATATTCACAACCACTTTTGCCTGAACTCCGTTTCTTTTGTCGACGGAAAGAAATTTAGGGGCGGCAGCAAGGCTTACTGGGTTATGCGAGCAGAGTCGGATAAAATATGTGCAGAATACGGCTTGTCTGTAATAGAAGATCCCGGCAAGGGTAAAAACTATGCAGAATGGAAAGCCGAACAGGAAGGCAGGCCAACCATAAGGGGACAGATAAAAGACGAGCTTGATGAAATCATAAAGGCATCCTACACCTACAAGGATTTTTGTAGGATACTGAAACAGCGAGGATATGAGGTTAAGCGTGATGTTAAGTATATTGCATTAAAGCCTGCCTATTCCCAAAGATATATACGGCTTAAATCACTCGGAGAAAATTACAGTGAGGAATCAATACAGAGGCGTATTGCTATGGCGAGAAATGGCATAAGGACATTGGATAAGCCTACGCCAGATTACAATGCATGGCTTAATAAATACGAGCCAACAAAGCTACACGGATTTAAAGCTTTGTATTTTCATTATCTGTATCTGTTCGGAAAGATACGCAAAAAGGAAACGCCACAGAGAATATCTTTTTATATGCGTGAGGAACTTATAAAATTTGACCGTTATCAAAAACAGTTTCATTTTCTGATTGATAATGATATTGAAACGACCGGTCAGCTCAATGATATGAAACAAAACACAGAGGATAAAATTGTAGAATTGACATTAAAACGGACGAGGTTATATAGTAAGCTTGACTCTGAAGATGAAATTTATGATATAAACATCGAATTAAAAGAACTTAGATCAAAACTCCGAATGTGCAATAATATATTGGAAGATGCGAAACGTATTCAGATGAATTATAACAAGGCATTAGAACTTGAAGAAGAAGCTGAGCGGCAGAATAGATATAGAAATAAAAATCGAATTATGCGGTAGAATTGTTTATATTCAAAAAAATATAGTCGAAACTTAATAAATTTTCTGAACCATATTGACTTTTATGCCTATTCCGAATGATGGAATAGGCATATTTGTTATATACCAATGTTAATTTAATTTGTGCAATACATAGAAATTTGAAAAAATTCGTATGATATTGATAAAAATGTTGCGATTTGTTGTAATAAATTATACTATCCATTACAATGGAATCTATTATGAAATTAAAGAATAAGGTGCTTCAAATAAGGAGAGAATGATTCAACCAGAAGTTATTCTCACGAATGTATGAGAATAACTTGACTTTTCATTTGTTATGTGATATAATATAAATAATCCTAATGAATGGAGTGTCGAAATGACTATCAGC
>CAKSGI010000329.1 GCA_934454005.1 uncultured Eubacteriales bacterium
CGCTAGGATTTTCTAAAAAACATATATTTTCATTATACATTTTTAATAAAGGAGCTGCTACCACGGCTCCTTAAATTAATATATTTTAATTCGCAATAGTTTAAAAGAACTAAATCGCTAAAAGCGACGGCTGGAGTTAGTGATTAAACTTAATTATATATGGAAAAAATAAGAAGTGAAGTTTCTTTCTCAAGGAAGCTTCACTTCTCACATTTTATGCACTTTTTAAGGAGTGATAAAATGTATCAAAAAATTGAAAAAATGATTAAGGATTTAGAACTTCGTGGTCGTAGTAAAGATACTATTAAAAATATGGTCTGTACTATGAAATGTTTTTCTAAATTCTATAATCAATCACCTGAAATGTTAGGTGAAAAGGAAATTATCCAATATCTAGATTATTGCATTAATGTTAGAAAATTATGCAGAGGAACCGTAAATTATATCAATAGTACTCTAAAATTCTTTTATGTTGTGACACTTGAAAGATCCTGGAGTGATTTAAGAGTTCCAAGACTTAGATATGATAAAAATTTACCTAATTATTTAACTAAGAAAGAAGTAAAACTTTTATTAGAATCTACTACTTATTTAAAGCATAAAGCAATATTATCAACCATATATTCTGCCGGCTTACGCGTTAGCGAAGTTATAAACTTAAGAATATCTGATATTATAAGTGCTGAAATGAAAATTAGAGTTAGAAATGGCAAACGAAACAAAGAAAGATATACTTTATTATCACAGAAGAACTTAGAGTTATTAAGACTGTATTGGAAGAAGTTTGGATATAAAAATTACTCTCCTAATGATTACTTATTTATATCAAGACAAACAAAGAAAAAGCTAACTAGTCGTGGAGTTCAAAGTGCAATTCAAAAAGCTGTGAAAAATGCAGGAATAAGTAAAAAAGCTACTCCACATACTTTAAGACATTCTTTCGCCACCCATCTAATGAATGATGGTGTTGATTTAGTAACTATCCAAGCACTAATGGGACATTCAAATATGAAAACAACCTCAATATATTTACATGTAAGAGATTATAAAACATTAAATATAAAGAGTCCATTAGATACATTGGAGTAGTTTCATGAATTCACTTCAACATATTATGGAATTACACGGGGAATCCTATACTAAATCAAAAAAGTTACCATCTAATATTCTAAAAGCATTATATTCTATTAAAGATTGTAGAACTGCTCCGCTTGGCGGCCATGTATATGAGTGTGATGAGTGTGGAGAAAAAAAGATTTCATATAATTCATGTAGAAACCGTCATTGTCCTAAATGTCAGGCTTATGCTAAAGAAATGTGGATTTATGAAAGAAGTAAATCTTTATTGCCAACTCACTATTTTCATATTGTTTTTACTATACCAGAACAATTAAATTCTTTAACTTTATTTAATCAAAAAGAAATGTACTCTATTCTTTTTACTGCTGTTTCCGAAACTTTGCTAGAATTAGCAAAGAATAAAAAGTACTTAAATGCAAATATCGGTTTTACAACTATTTTGCACACTTGGGGTCAAAATTTAATGTATCATCCACATATACACTGCATAGTTCCTGGTGGTGGATTAAGCACTGACAACAGTAAATGGATAAAATCAAAAAAGAAATTCTTTATTCCTGTGAAGGCGCTTTCAAGAAAATTTAGAGGTAAATATTTATTTTACCTAAATGAACTTTATAAAAATAATAAACTGAAATTTCCAAGTAGTATTAAGGAATTTCAATTTAAAGAAGTCTTTAATGTATTTAAAGACAATTTATACAAAAAAGAATGGATTGTTTATAGTAAAGCACCTTTCAGTAGTGCAGAATATGTATTGCAATATTTAGGTAGATACACTCATAGAATAGCAATATCGGATAATAGAATTATTAAAGTTGATAAAGAAAAAGTTATATTTAAGTGGAGAGATTATAGAAATAAAAATAAAGAAAAAGTAATGACCTTAAAACCAGAAGAATTTATCAGAAGATTTTCAATGCATGTATTACCTGATAGATTTATAAAAATAAGACATTACGGTATTCTAGGAAATAGAAATAAAAAACTAAAATTTAAGCGCTGCATAGAGATCTTTAGGATTAAACCAAAAGATTTTGAGAATCTATCGTCAGCGGAGCTATTTTTTAAATTAACAGGAATAAATATAGGTAAGTGTAGTAAATGTGAGAATGGAAATTTAATAAAAATAGAGAAAATCATGCCCAGAAGTGCTTCCCCACCATAAATAAAAGTAAAAGTAAATAAGCACTTGATTATGGGGAGGGGGATGCTATATACTAAAATAAGATATAACCTTAATTTTCCAAATAGGAACAGCAGAATATTAAGTGAATTATATAAATTATAAATTTAAAACATGGTCGTGAATTTTTGAATCCCCATACGGGGCGACAGCTTTTAGCGACTTCGTTCTAGTAATTGATTGCGATATTGAGATGCATATATTTAACTTTAACCAAGTTTAAACCACTTGTAAATGCTTATATATATGCTATTTTTTTAACTCAACATCGCAATCAAGCCAACTCAAAGTACATCTTAAACATAAAATCTAAATTATCATGTCATATCAATTTATTCATCACCTATCTTTACTGAATATTTTTGTTAATTCTCTTATCTTTTATTTTTAAAATAATCACTATCCCTAAAAATGCAAAAGGTAATAT
>CAKSGI010000330.1 GCA_934454005.1 uncultured Eubacteriales bacterium
TCATTAGTTTTGTGAAAGAGTATTTAGGTGACTACCTAATTTATTTCAATGAGTGGATACCAGAATCATATGAATTGAATTTAATTATTCCAGAAAGTAAACAAGACTTAGTCAATAAGTATAAGACAAATATTAAAAATCAATTCATTGCATTAAAGAATAAAGTGAATTCTTTTTCTGAAAATTATTATCAGGAGAATGATTATGGTAAACAAGAAGAAAAGCATACTTTAGATGTTCTTTTAGAAGAGGGAATATTCCCAACTTATTCTTTTCCAAGAAATGTAGTTGGTTTCCAAATTGAAGGGGATTATGGAAAACGTGTGGTGCAAGAGCCAGATCGCTCTCTAGACTTAGCAATAAGTGAATATGCTCCAGGAAGAGTTATTGTAGTGAACAAAAAAACATATAAATCTGGCGGAATATATTCATTCCATTCAAAATTCAGTCATGAATATTCTGAAACACCAGCAAAACCATATTTTAATAATAAAGACTATTACAAATGCATTTATTATTGTGGTAATAGATCTTGTAATTGGGTTGATACAAAAGAACCGGAAGGAGGTGTATGTCCGTTTTGTGGAGAGGCAAATATAAAAACTCAAAATTTACTCAAACCATGGGGATTTGGACCCGTTGATGGGAAAAATATAAATGACGCTGAAGCTGATGCTGAAATAACGTATGCAGAAGATCCTTGTTATTCTACGCCAATAAAAGATGAAGATATGAGCACATTTTCAAAATTCAAATCTTTACGGTTTGGTAAATTAACAAACCAACAATTACTAATAATGAATCAAGGACCAAATAGTGAAGGATTTACTATTTGTTGTGATTGCGGTGCAGCTGTCCCTGGAGATAAGTTAGAGGAACTAAAAAAAATAAAGCAGCCATATATGCATCCATTTATACGAGGAAAAGAGTGTCCACATTGTGGAAAAATAGCTAATACTTTTTTGGGCTATCAATTTTTAACAGATATGATTTTATTTGAAATCGAGCTGGATAGTACACAAATAGATTGCGATTTAAAAAGTATGTGGATTGATAGTGCTGCAGTGTCTTTATCTGAGGCTGTTGCGTTAGCAGCTAGTCAATTGTTGGACATAGATTTTAATGACATAAAATCCGGTTATAGAATTCGACATTCCAATAATGGTGTTTATGTTGATATATATTTATTTGATAGTTTATCTAGTGGGGCAGGGTATAGCTCTTTATTAACAAATAGAATTGATGAATTATTTGAACTAACAAGAACTATTCTCCATTGTCAGAATCACTGCGAAACTGCTTGCCATGATTGCTTGGAGCATTATTGGAACCAAAAAGTCCAAGGGAAACTAAACCGCCATTTTGCTCTACAATTATTGGATTGGATGGAATATAACAAAGTGGTAGAAAATATTGACTTTTCTAAACAAGTTCAACTATTAAAAGGTCTCCAAGAATTGAGTTTGACAGATAATAATTTTGATATCAAATATGCGAATAACAAAATATATGTTTGTTCCCAAAACTTTTCAAAGGAATTGGTAATATATCCTGCAATGTGGGGAAAGGCACGATTAGATAATTCAAAAATATTTATTTCTGATTCTCAACTAAAAAAAGAACTACCTTATGCATATAAAAAAATTATTAGTACATTAAAACAATAAATAAGCTATTAATGTTGATGTACCATTAAGCGAATTCTATTTTGAATTAGCAAACACAACTTTTTACCTTCTCTGGCGAAACTCGTCTAGAGAATAAGTTACAGTTTTTTAATCAGTCTTTGCATCTTCAAAAGTATTGGTAAGAAATCCCCCTTTTTTAGTTAAGTTGACAAAGTCATCATATACGGATGAAGAAAAAGTAAATGAAGTAGCCGCAACTTTAAAGATGGAAGGTCTAAAGTTGAGTGACAGTGATTTTAGCATGCTGCAGGAGATTAAGAACGGTAAGATGAGTATTGATGAGGCAAGAGCTAAAATTTTAAGCGAGCTATAATATGTCGGATACAAAATATTGTTATCCTGATTCAGATGTACTAGTCAATAAGCTTGATATAAGAGATCCTAATAAGCTTCAAATATTTGAACGGAAGCTGACAATGCTTAGATTATTGGAATTGATTGATAAACCAATAGAAGGAAAATTTGATTTCAAACATTTGCAGGCTATTCATGCTTATATTTTTCAAGATGTGTACGATTGGGCAGGAAAAATAAGAACAGTAGACATTGCGAAAGGAAATACGTTTTGTAATGTCAGATTTATTTCGAGTCAGGCTGATGTGATTTTTTCGAAACTTAAGGAAGAATATTATTTAGTAAAGAAATGGACGCAGTCAAAGAGAATTTATTCGTTCTCTAGCATTGAAAAATGGGTACTTAATCTATTTTGGAAAAGCATCAAAAGAAGAAATGTTAATAGCCAGCAAAAATCTTTTATGTGTGCAGGTAGTTAAGCTGATGCGGATTGAAAGTATTGAATAAGTAGAAGAACAGTAAGTTCTATTTTAGAAATTCAGAGGAGTAAAGAACATGGAATATAATTTACAAAAAAATCAAAATGCAGAACAGACTTATCATTCTATTCGTAATTCTATTGTGTCTGCACAGCATCGTTTAAGCACAGCGGTAAATTCTGCTATGGTAACAACTTATTGGGAAATTGGAGAACAGATTTTTAAAGCATG
>CAKSGI010000331.1 GCA_934454005.1 uncultured Eubacteriales bacterium
GAATTATCTGTTTTATATGAATATGAAAAAGGTGAATTTAAACTTCCTGAAAATGCTTTAAAAGGAATGATTTATGGTGGGTGCAATTGTGGTAATTGTCATATAACTATCAGTTCTAATGGTGACATTATGGCTTGTAGACGAGTTACAAACAGTAAAGTTGCTAATATATTTGAAGATCGTTTAGCTGATGCTTGGGTATCACAAATGGAAAGATATAGAGATTATGACAAGTTTGTTAAATGTAATAAATGTGAACTTAAAGCATGGTGTAGAGGGTGTCCTGCTGTAGCTAATGGAACAAGTGGTAATTTCTATGAAGCAGATCCTCAATGTTGGAAAACGAAAAATGACATTACAGGAGAAAATATATTATGTTAATGGATTTGATTAAATCAAGACATTCTATTCGTAAATATACTGATAAAGAGATAAGTAGAGAAAATCTTGAAAAAATACTTGAAGCAGGAATTTATGCTCCTAATGCTGGTGGCGGTCGAAGAAGTATATTAGTTGCTGTACATAACAAAGAACTGACTACTTATATTGGTCATTTAAATATGGCACATTTTGATAGAACTCATTTAGCTGGTTCTTATGTTTCTAAAGAACAACCAAGCACGATTGATGATTCTACTATAAAAAATGGATTTTATGATGCACCAACAGTAATATGTGTATTCTGTCAAGATAACTTTCTTTTTAAAACAGCAGATGCATTCTGCATCATTGAAAATATGATTTTACAGGCAACAGAACTTGGTATATCTTCTTGTATTATTTCAAGAGGACAGGAAACATTTGCTTCTGAAGAAGGAAAAAGATTAATGGATAATTGGCAAGTACCAGCAGGATATAGCTGTGAGGGATTTGTTATTCTTGGATATATTAATGGAGATTATCCATTAAGAAAACCACGAAAATTAAATCGTATAAAAATTATTGATTAAATGGAGGTTTCAATGGATTTAGCTACATGTTTAAAAAAGATGCAATTAGTAGGCGTATTAGATTTTGCGACCGTAGATAAATATGGTGCTCCACAAATTAGAAATATCAGTGCCATTCACTATGAAGAAAATGCTTTATATTTCTTTACGGCAAGAGGAAAAGATTTTTGCGAAGAACTTTTAACAGATGGAAGAGTATCAGTTTTATGCTATACAAAGTATAAAGAGATGATTCGTTTATCAGGCAAAGCATATAAAGTTAATGATGAAGATCAGAAAAAATGGATGGATATGATATTTGAAGAACAGCCATATTTAGCAAATGTATATCCAGGAGACACCAGAAGTATAGGTATAATTTTTTGTATCGATTCTGCAAATGTAGAATATTTCAATTTAGGAGTAAATCCTATATTCCGTGAAACCTATATACTTGGAAATGCTGTAAAAAAACAAAAAGGATACTATATTACAAATCATTGTATTGGTTGTGGTACATGTGCAACAGTATGTCCTCAAAGATGTATTCAAAAGGGTTTGCCATATCTTATTCATCAAAATAATTGTTTGCATTTTGGTAATTGCTTTGAAAAGTGTCCAGTACATGCAATAGAAAGAAAAAAATAATATGAATCACGAGGAAAGGCGACAATATTTAATTCAATATTTACTACAGGAAAATAACGATTACAGGGGGATAAATATTCCACAAGAAACAATAAAACAAAAAATATTGTTACGATCTTTAATGAATATAAGAGCACCAAAAGAAATTTCAAAAGAGTTTTTAAAAGTTCAGGATGAATATTTAAAACAAGTAAATATTGAAAAAGGAATAATTACCCTTGATGATATACAAGAAAAAGAACAAGGTATATATATTTATAAAGGTGATATTACAAGATTGAAAGTGGATGCGATTGTAAATGCAGCAAATAGTAGTATGACAGGATGTTATATACCATGTCATAACTGTATAGATAATTGTATTCATTCTTATGCAGGAATCGAATTACGTAATTATTGTGATGACTTAATCAAGAAACAAGGACATTTAGAATTAACAGGTAAAGCAAAAATTACACCAGCATTCAATTTGCCTTGCAAGTACATTATTCATACAGTAGGACCGATAGTAAATTCAGCTCTTACAAAAGAACATGAAGATTTACTTGAATCATGTTATGAATCATGTCTGGAAATAGCAGAGCAAAATAATCTTGACAGTATTGCATTTTGTTGCATTTCAACAGGTGTATTTCATTTTCCAAATAGAAAAGCTGCAGAAATTGCGATTAAGACAATAAAAAGATATAAAAAAGAAAAGAACCAAAAGATTAAAGTAATATTTAATGTATTTAAAGATGAAGATGAACAAATTTATGAACAATTACTTGAATAAAATACTAGGAATTAAGAGTAAATTAGAACAAGCAGATGCGATTGTTATTGGAGCAGGTGCTGGTCTATCAACAGCAGCTGGTTTAATCTATAATGGAGAACGATTTAAACATTATTTTTTTGATTTTGAAGAAAAATATGGATTTACTGATATGTATTCTGGAGGTTTTTATCCATACAAAACATTAGAGGAATATTGGGGATACTGGTGTAGATATATTTATATCAATCGCTATTTAGATGTACCCGGTGATATATGCTCTAAGTGACTTCTTAATCATGATTGTGTCATGGTTAGTGAAGCAGTCACTTAGAGCATTTTC
>CAKSGI010000332.1 GCA_934454005.1 uncultured Eubacteriales bacterium
GAAGAGGTTATTGAGAATCCAGAGGGAAAGTATGTTCAATCGGATATTGATAAAGTAAAATTCAAATGTATACCTGTCAAGAAAAAAATGGACAGACTTATTAAATATAATGATAATATGGCGTTTGTTGAAAACGCAATTAATGATTGTGATGCCGTAATACTTCGTAGTTGGTGGGGTGTTTCTGTATGTAGAAAGTTAAAAAAAATATATATGATAGAAGTCGTTAATTGTATGTGGGATTCATTATGGAATCATGGCATGCTAGGTAAAATGGCTGCAGTGCCATATACGATATTACAAAAAAAAACGATAAAAAATGCACCCTATGTTTTATATGTTACAAACCATTTTTTACAACAACGGTATCCAACTCAAGGTAGAAGTTGTGGGATATCGGATGTCGTTATTGATGATGAAATACAGGAAGACATTTTAAGCAAAAGGCTAAAGAAAATAGAAAAGAGGAATAGTTGTAAAATAATTATAGGAACGGCTGCTGCTGTAAATGTTGCATATAAGGGACAAAAATATGTAATTGATGCACTATCAATATTAAAGAGAAATAATATTGATAACTATGAGTATCACATGGCAGGTTCGGGAAACCAAGAACAGTTAAGAAAATATGCGGAAAAAAAGAATGTAACAGAAATTGTAAAGTTTTGCGGAGCAATTTCAAAAGAGAAAATGACTGCTTGGTATGATTCAATAGATATATATATACAACCAAGCCTTACGGAAGGGCTGCCACGGGCTGTTGTAGAGGCGATGAGTAGGGCATTGCCATGTCTGGGCTCAGACGCAGGTGGAATCCCTGAATTATTGCAGCCATCAAGCATACTTAAACGTAGACATAAATTTGCAAAACAAATTGCCAATAAATTACAAAGAATGACAGTACAAGAAATGAAAGAATTGTCAAGATATAGTATTGAAAAGGCGAAAGAATTTGCCCCGGATATTTTGGATGTGGAGAGAAAACGTTTTTATGAAGAATTCGTACAAGAAAGCAAACAGTATGTAGCTAGACAGAAAAAGCAAGATAAAGATTAAGAAATAGTTCTTTTCACAGGCGAAAAGAGAAAAAACGAATACAAATTAAATGGTAATGTACATAAAGGACAAGATTAGCAAATTAGAGAATCATATAAGAAGAGTGTGTGTAACTAGATGATAAGCAGAACCGAGCATACAAAACGAAATATTATAGCGGCTGTGGCTGTACAGATAGTGAATATAGTAATCAAGTTTGTGGTTCGTACTATTTTTATTTATACGCTTGGAAAAGAGTATCTTGGAGTTGGCGGTGTATTCAACAACATATTGACAGTGCTGTCATTGGCTGAGTTAGGTCTCGGAACTGTTATAGTTTATGATATGTACAGACCTATATCAGAGAACAATGAGACAAGAGTTACACAACTCTATCAATTTTATAGAGATGTGTATGCGGGTATTGGTATATTTATAGCGGTGATTGGAAGCTTGTTAATACCATTTCTAGGATATCTGATTACAGATGTACCAAATGTGGGAAATATACGATTTCTGTATGTACTTCATTTAGCGGACTCTGTAGCCACATACTTCTTTGCACATAGCAGATCTTTGCTTAATGCATATCAGCTGAACCGAGTTAACTCAAGGAACACTCTGTTGATGTCTGTGCTTAAAACGGTCTTGGAGATAATTGCGTTGATCGCCACCAAGAGCTATGTAATCTACATGCTCGTGCAGATTTTTGTGACGATATACGGCGGATATCTGATAGATCGCAAGGCAAAACAGTTATTTCCGTTTGTCAAGAATAAGGTTCAAAAGTTGGATAGTGCATGCAAACGAGGGATTTTTTCTAATGCATTCCGTATGATGAATATTCGTATTAGTCAGACCTTGATTAATGCAACAGATAATCTCTTGATTTCGGCTCTGATCAGTACGGTATTGGTTGGAATCTATTCTAACTACAGTATGATTACGCAGATCATTCTGACAACGGCATTTTTAATTGAATCGTCGATGGTAGCAAGCGTAGGGAACTTATGTGTGTCCGAAGGGAAAGAAAAAAAACGGGAAGTGTTTGCCAGACTACAATATCTGTATTCCTGTTTATTTGGTGTTATCATGATTTTCCTTTTTGGATTGTTTAACCCTTTTATTAAGCTGTGGTTAGGTACAGACTATCTGCTATCAGAGGGAATTGTATTTGTAGTTGTGCTCAACTCTTACTTATCGGGAGTACATCAGCCAGTTGAGGCTTATGTTAATGCCGACGGGGTTTTTAAGCATTTCAGATTCAAGCCTATGGTAGAAGTAATTATCAATTTTATTGTATCTATTGTCGGCGTAAAGCTATGGGGAATAGTTGGAGTATTTCTGGGGACAACACTTTCACATGTATTGACGACGTTGTGGTTTGATCCATATGTACTTTATAAATATTCCTTTTCAAACGGATTAAGAGTCTACTTCAAACAGTATTTTAAGTCATTACTGCTTGCGGTTGTCGTAACCTTGATTACCAGTAAGATCGTTGGTTCGATTACTTTTGAAGGAATTACAGGATTTGCCATAGATATAGTTGTTTGTGGTGTGGCAGCTATCGTGTTTATCGTGGTTAATACGGATTATAATAATAGGGAATGGTTGAAAGGACGCATAAAGACCATGC
>CAKSGI010000333.1 GCA_934454005.1 uncultured Eubacteriales bacterium
GATTAGAAGGACTTAATATCTCTATTATAAGGTTAGGAACGCCTATATACTTATTATTAGTAAATCCACTTTTATTGCATATAACACTTATATCTGGTATTACTAAATTTTTTTCATTACCATTTATAAGTTGTATATCGTAAGGAGCAGAAAATACTTCACAGGTTTTACCTTTAAAATAATTTCTTAATTCAAAATATAAATTTCCGCTTATTCTTTGGTGTTTTGTTGATGGGCTAGGCGACATACACACTATACCATTAACGTATTCACATATCGTATCAGTATTACTTTTGATTTTTAGATATTCTTCATACGTTTCTTTTTTAAAATATATTCTATTTTCCAATTATTTCACCACCTTTAATAAGAATTATATTCATTATATCAGAATTTAATCACTTAGTATATTCAAAAATAAATATTAAAATTTAAAAAAATATATTGAATATATTGGGAATATATGTTATTATATATATGCGTTTTATTTTAAAATAAAATTTTAAGGAAGGATATTGAATATGGTATATTACGCAGTAAAAGAAGGAAGATGTAAAGGTATATTTACTACATGGGATGAATGTCTAAAACATACTAAAGGGTATTCAGGAGCGATATATAAGAAATTTACTACACAAGAAGATGCAATAAATTTTGTCTATGGTGAAGTTAAAATAGCAGATAAAGAAGAAGTTAAAGTAAATAAAGATTTATATGAATTTTATGTTGATGGTAGTTATAATCCTATAACTAAAACCGTTGGGTATGGATTAGTTATGTTAAAAGATAATCAAGCTATTATAAGAGATATAGGCACTTTTATTAACGATCCAAATGCTGAATCAAGAAATATGCTATAAATTTTATTTAAATAAATAAAAATTATTAAAAAATTTAATAAAATATATTTACAATCTAATTTATGTATGTTGTTATATATTTAAAGGAGATGGTAAATATATGAAATCAAAAGAAGTATTAGAATTATTGCAAATAACAAGACCTACATTAACCAAATATGTAAAAGAAGGTTTTATAAAAACAACTACTTTACCAAATGGCAGGTATGATTACGATTCAGAATCAGTATATAAACTATTTAATAAAGGCGTTGAAAGGAAAACATATATATATGCTAGAGTTTCAACATCTAAACAAAAAAATGATTTAGAAAATCAGATAAATTTACTTAAACAATTTTGTTTTTCAAATGGATATAAAATCTCAAAAATATATTCAGATATAGCAAGCGGAATAAGCTTTGAAAAAAGAAAAGACTTTTTCCTGATGTTAGATGATATAATTTCAGGAAAAGTTGAAAGAATTATTATAACTTATAAAGACAGACTTTCAAGAGTTGGGTTTGAGTTGTTTTATCATTTATTTAAAAAATACAATTGCGAAATTATAATTATGAGCGAGGTAGGTTCTTCTAAGTTAGACTCTGAGGAAATTTTTGAAGAAATAGTTAGTCTATTACATTGTTATAGCATGAAAATGTACATCAAAAGAAAAGGGCAAAAAATAAAAGAGGTTTTGGAAGAAAAAGAGTAAAAATATTTAAAATTACAAAAAGGAGTGAAAAATGAATAAAGCCACTAGAGTAGAAAAACATATCATCAAAGAAAATCATAAATATTATAAAATGCTAGATGAATATTGTTTTAGATCTAAAAATTTATATAACTTTGCTAATTATCATGTTAGAAAGAGGTTTATAGAAACTGGCGAATGGCTTAAATACAATGAAATGGATAAATTGTTCAAACAAAAGGGTAATGAATTTGATTATAGAAATATGCCTATTTCACATTCCGCTCAACAATGTTTGCGATTATTAGAAAAGAATTGGAAATCTTTCTTTGTAAGTGTAAAAGATTGGAGTAAACATAAAGATAAGTATACAGGCAGACCTAAACTACCAAAATATTTAAAAAAGAATGGAAGAAATCTAATAGCTTTAGTTAATATTAATTGTAAAATTAAAGATGGTGTAATTAGGTTTCCCAAATCTTTTAATGGATTTACTCTAAAAACTAAAGCTGATAATCTACAACAAGTTAGAATTTTACCTAAAAATAGACATATTGTAATAGAAGTTGTGTACAAAATTGATGTAAAAGAAAAGTTAGAAGATAACAATAATTACTTAGGTATTGATATTGGTTTAGATAATCTAGCAACTGTTGTAAATAATGTTGGTGTTACACCAATAATTATCAATGGTAAGAGTCTAAAGTCAATGAATCAATACTATAATAAGAAAGTTAGCCATCATAAAGAAGTTGCTAAAAGAATGAATAATTTAGACTATACTAAAAGAATAAATAAGATAACTAATAAAAGAAATAATAAAATAGATGATTACTTGCATAAAGCCAGTAAAACTATTATTGAATATGCTCTAGGTTTAAATTGCAATACTATTGTTATAGGGAATAATAAAGACTGGAAAAGAGAAAGTAAAATGTTTAAGAAAGTTAATCAAAACTTTGTGGGATTGCCACATCAAAGGCTTATTGAGATGGTGCAATATAAAGCTGAGAATATTGGTTTAAATGTTATCTTAACCGAAGAAAGCTATACAAGTGGTACTTCTTTTTTAGATAATGAGTTGCCTATTAAACAGAATTATAATAAATCCAGAAGAGTTTACAGAGGATTATTTG
>CAKSGI010000334.1 GCA_934454005.1 uncultured Eubacteriales bacterium
CTGTAGTATTCCTTTAAAGTTTGGATTTTTAAGTACAGATGTGGGTGCCAGAATGACCTGAATTAACGGTACAATAACAGAAACTCCTGCCATTTCAAAAAAAGAACCAATAATGATCAACAGTATCAGCCAACCGCCCTTGCGTTTTTGTTCTTTTGATAAAACAGAAGCTATTTTATAACATACTTCTTTTATTTTCCTAAAGTTCTCCAACATCTTATCTATCCTTTATGCACACATAAATAATTCTAAAAAGCTATACATATATACTAATTGTGCCATGCTAAACAATGGATACAAATATTCTCTCTTTTCCTTAAAAACAATTCCATTATTTCTAAATAGTAATAAGACACATGGAATAAACAAGATAAAGTATCTGCCCTGACATCCCTCAATAACATGACTATTCATTGGAGTTTCTGTCAGAAATATTGCATGCATTCCAACAATTTCCAGTCCTAATAGTATTGCTATTCCCACTCTTGCTCTAACTCCTACGGTAAAATCATTCTCTGATGTTTTCACTGTTGCCCCAAACATTAATATTAAAAATGGGAACATTACAACCCAATCAATGATTGTGTTAGCCCATGCAGTGCGATACCCTAACACTTGTCCCAGATACATATCTGCATTTTCTATCAACGTCTTGACAACCATTTTTATAAAATGAAAAGGATATGTATATGCAAAAGATAAGTGAAGCATATTGCTGACACTGGATACTCCATTTACAATTGTTGTATCCTCTATTCCAATGCCAAACCAACGCACCATGACCGGCACAAAAGAATACAACATAGATACACCACCGGACAGAATAATGCCAAAAACTTTCATCCATTTTCGGCTTTGAAACTGCTTTGCCGGAATAAAGAACAGCAGAAGCAATAACGTTAGGTAAACCCCTCCCTTGCAGCTCCCCAGCACCATTGCAAATACCGCGAAAAAAAACCACTCTTTCCTATTAAGACCCTTTACCCATAATTTCAAAACAAACGCAAATACAACAATGCCAACCCCAAAAGTCATGCCATCATAACTGATCCCAGATACCTGATATAAATTCATCGGTAAGGCAGACAGCAATACAAACAATGGCTTTAATGTTGGTGTCTTACAAATTGCGAAATAACATAATGCCATATAACATGCAATGTTCATCAGCCTAGCTAATGTTCCCATCCCCAAATAATCACAACGTAATAGTCTGCCAATGGTCAATCCTATGATCTCCGGCAAATATTCAATCCATGTACCGTTCTGCACCACTGGGGCATAGCTGATATCTACGCTCACCATCTCTGTATTCAGATTTTTGTTTCCCATCTGTTCAATATAATATGCCCAGCTTTGTGCCTGTTCATGCCTTGATGTTGCTAGTCCTTGCTGTACTGCATCATCTATCGTATCACACCGACGCATCAAAAGTTCTGTTCCATCCTCAGATTTTCCATATTCTAAGAGGCGATTGGAATAATCATATACTGTATAATAGTGTCTGGTTTCATCATAAACATGATTTCCCGGCCACATCATAAGCATACACGATACAAAAGGAATTGCCAATAACAGAAAAATCTCTTGCTCCTTCAACTTGAATTCAAAAGTTCCAAATATTACTGCCACTATTGCAAGCATAGAAATTGCCAAAACAAGCAATGGTAATATTTTAAATGCCTTTGTATAGCCCTGAATACCTATACTTAATGCAAAATCACTCTTTTCTCCATTTATTAGTGCCGTTTGTCCCTCTGTTATATACCCATATATACCAACTGCGGTTTCTCCTTTCTGTCTGGAATTTAAAAGAATAGAATAATTATGTTTTTCTTTTCCACCTCCGACATCTTCAAAGGATATTTTTACCGGAACTGCATAGTGAATATCCCCCATGTCTATTTCCCTGTCAATCAAAATTTCTTCTGTCTCATTGTCAATAATCCTCAGTTGCAGTGTTCCTTGCTGTATCGTATCATGATCGCTAAAACTTAGTGTGATCAGATCAAAATCATGATAACTTGCGAAATCCTGTTGGATTTCCATACCTGCTACAAAATCATGAACAAATTGTTCTTCATCCTGGTTACTGACATAAGATATATACGGTAAAATTTTGTTCGAAAGTTCTTCTATATATAAATACGCAATACCAACACTTATTATTAATGCTAACAGAAAGAATACCAAACAGCTTCTATGTTTAACTATAATTATTTTTAATTTGATTGCATCGTTCTTCATATCCACATTTTACAGCTTTCTAAACACACACAATATTTTCCTCTGGAATTTTTAAAATATCTTTTATGTATTGCATCCATTCTTCATAACTATCACTCATTCCCGAATGCCGGAATATTGTGAGATTAACATTCTGTTTCAAAACTTGAATGACAGCTGTTGATATCTCCATCATTAAAACGTCTTGATCTGTAAGCATTCCCAAAATCACCTCTGCCGGTATGTGAGAATCACAAATATGACATTTCAATTCTTTCCACTCATACAGCTGCTGATCACGAGGATGTTTTTTTATCAATATTTTCTTACCTTGATAATTTTCAAGCAGCCAACGATGGATTGATTCTAAATACTGTTCAGCACTTTCGATTTCTCCTTCAAACACTGTTG
>CAKSGI010000335.1 GCA_934454005.1 uncultured Eubacteriales bacterium
CATATTCTTTTAAATCATTAACTAGATTTTGAATATATTTACTTCCCCAAGTTTTTCTTTTGTTGATAATTGTGCCTATTTCATAATAGGTTATAATCATAGTGCTATTAACAACAACCATAGCTTTAGCTTGGTTTGTCTTAATAGTTTCTTTGATTTTTTGTAAATCATTGAAATAATCTTTTTCGAAAATATTGTTTTCTTTTTCTTTAATCATATGTTTTCCTCCAAGCTTTATCAAAAATAAAAGCCTTATTGCTTTTACGCAACAAGGCTTATAGTTAAAATATGAAGTTGTAGTAGAAATATATGCTTTAATTTCATTATACGTACCAACTTTCTTTAAGGCTATTGTAGCATTATTTATTTAAAAAAGAAAGATAAAATTAAATTATTGTATAAATTGATATCTTTATATTTTTTTAATTATTAGAAAAACAAAATAGCAATGTAAATGTTTTTTAGTTGATATTTACAATATTTCTATTTATTTAATTTTAAATAAGTAAAATAGTGGTATAGAAACCCGTATTTAGGATTTAACACCCTAAAAAATGGAATCTAATTGATATTTTTGACAAATTTATAATATATTATAAATAATATATTATTAAAAAAGTTGAAAATATTTTTTAATTATGTTATGATATAGAGCGTTAAGGGTGTTATATTATTGGAGGTTGTTTTATGGTATATTTTTTAAAGAAATCTTGTCCTTCTAAAAAGGGAATTTATTTACAAATTTATATAAATTTCTATGATTCTAAAACTAAAACTAAAAAGAATAAATCTTATAAAGCTTTAGGCTATGTTTCTGATTTAATTGAAAGTGGAATACCTGATCCAATTTCTTATTATACTGATTATGTTAAAAGGCTTAATAATGAATTGAATAATAAAAAGGATTTACAAATATCAGATACCTCTACTCAAAAATATGCTGGTCATTTTTTAGTTAAAGCTATGTTTGATTTATTAGATATGGATAAGACTTTAAATATTGTAGCTTCTAATTTTAAATGTAAATATGAATTTTCTGATATGTTTAAAACATTATGCTACTCACAAATACTTTCTCCAGGTTCTAAATTAAAAGCTTTTGAAAGAGTAATTCCAAATATATATGCTTCTTCTAATTATTCATATGACCAAATATTAGACGCGATTAATTTCATTGGCGGTGATTATCATAAATATATTGAAATTATCAATCATCATATTAATGATATTTGGCCTAGAAATATGAAAAAGGTTTATTTTGATTGTACAAATTATTATTTTGAAATTGATTTAGAAACTAATTTCTTAAGAAAAGGACCTTCAAAGGAAAACTTTAAAGGTCCTATTATGGGTCAAGCATTATTGCTTGATGCCGATCAAATACCATTAGATACTGAATTTTATCCCGGTAATGAGTCAGAAAAGCCTTATCTAAGAAAAAGAATTGAAAATATGAAATCTAGAAATAATGTTAATGGTAGAATAATTCAGGTAGCTGATAAAGGCTTAAACTGTGCTAGAAACATTTATTCTGCTGTTGTTGAGGCTAATGATGGGTACATTTTTTCTAAATCTATTAGAGGACGTAGCTTATCAAAGGATGAGCAGGATTGGATTTTAATGGAGGATGATGATTTTAACAAATGGATTGATGTTAGAAATGAAATTGGTGAATTACTTTATAAATATAAAACATCAAAGCACATAGTTAAATCAGGCAAAAATGCTGGTAAAGTAGTTGATTTTGCCAAATATAAATATAAATGTAAAATAAATCCAGAAGATACTAATGAAACTGAATTCACAGTAAAAGAAAAAAGAATTGTAACCTATAATCCTTCTTTAGCTAGAAAACAAAGAGCCGAAATCAACAAAGAGGTTGAAAAACTTAAAAGAATTTTATCTTATAAAACTGCAGTTAAGGAAGATATTGGAGATTCAGCTAAATATATTAATTTTGAAGCTAAGGATCAGGATGGTAAGAAAATTAAAATTGCTACATCACTAAATTATGATAAAATTGAGGCAGATTTAAAATTTGCAGGCTTTAATATGCTTGTTACATCAGAAATAGATGCTGATCCTAAAGAAATTTATAGAATTTATCATAATCTATGGAGAATTGAGGAATCATTTAGATTACTTAAAACATACTTAGAATCAAGACCTGCATTTGTTAGTGATGAAGACACTATTAAAGGACATTTCTTAATATGCTATATATCACTTACTCTTATTGGATTATTAGAACTAAAGATATTTAAGGATGAAATACCTGCAGCACAGTTATTTGATTTTATCAGGCAATATAAAGTAACAGAAAACTATGATTTATCTTATATTAATAATTCTACATGGAGTAAAACATACGAAAAAATAAAAGAAAAACTCGGTCTTTCAAAGCTAGGAAATGTATATCTTTCTAAGAAAGATTTAGACCTACTTTTCGAAACCGAGTTATACTATTAAAGTCCATCATTACTGATGGATTTTTTATTTTTAACACCCTATTTTAGGGGTGAATCCTAAATTCAGGTATCATATTTTTAACTTTTGTCAACAAATATTTAACATTAATTTATATTTCTAATAATAAAATATCCTGTAGGTATA
>CAKSGI010000336.1 GCA_934454005.1 uncultured Eubacteriales bacterium
GCATCAGCCAGTTTTCCACATATTTAAGTCATGCTGCAAATGTAATGAGAAAATATTCGGTTCTCAATTACGGCAAAAAGCCGGGTGAAGACAAATTGAAAGCACTGAAAAAACATAAAGCTGATATTGAAAGAAAAATTATGTATACAAAGAAAACTTATGCGGCATATGTTGATGATGAAAAGTATGTAACAGATAATATAGAACCATATAAGTATGATTTTACGGTTTTAAAAGAATATGATTATCCGACAACAGAGGTAGATATGGACAAAAGTATATTCTATGTTCATTCAGGATATACAATTAAAGTTCCGGTAAATTATGTGAATAAAATATTAATAATAAAGGAGGACATATATGATTAATACAATAATTTTTTTATTGAAAATATTCGTAGTAGTCCTCCCTACATTTATTTTGTGCATGAGATTAAGAAAAAATAATTTTGAAAAAGCATCTAGAAATACGCAATATTTTATGCCTGCAATGGCGTTTATTTATTGTGCAATTATGATGCTTTTTTCTAAGCAATTTATTGAATTATTTATCGAATTAATAAAATGGCTGCAGGGAGCATTGAAAAATGTGGCACAAGCCTCATTTTGGCCGGATGCAGTTGGAACATTTATAAGAAATGTAGTTTACTTTTTGAATTCGTTTATAAATTCTATAGATCTTAAATTTTGGATGATGTTTATTGCCAATTTTGTGATTGTGGCAATTTATTTGTTATACAAAAAGTTGATTTTAAAGTTGGTCAAAAGAAGAATTGAGAATGTGGGAAAATATTCTAAAGAAAGCACTCAATATTGGTTATTTGGTCGGACTTATGATTGGTTTTCAGAGAAATTTTATGATTATTTAAGTGACAATGATGTATGGTGTCTAAAGGAAAAAAGATATCAGATGCGTGCCATGTGGAAGGCATTTTTCTGGGCAAGTGTTGCAATATCATTTGCAATTCTATTTAGGACAGCAGGTTTATTTAAAAATCATGAGTTGGTGAATATATTCTATCCGGTATTTGGAATTATTGTAATAAGTGAAATTTATTTCTATCTGGATGGATATACCAGGGAAGAGTACAAAGATAAAGTTTTAGGCGAAGCTGAGGACTCGGCGCATAAAGCAAATTATTCATTAATGAGAAAGTATCTGAGAGCCATCTTTGGAGACCGTCTAAATGTCGAAAACACAAATACTCACAGTGATATATATTACAGTATCACTGTAGATGAAATAATTAGTCAATTAGAAAAAAGCGAAGACTATAAAATAGCCACATATGCATATTATCTGAAAAAAATAAATAAAAACGGATTTAAACTTAATCAAAGTTATATTTATTCAACAATAGATATGCTGCAGGGCAAAAGTGTGTTGTTTAACAATCCTTTTTACAATGATTTGATTCCTTATGCATTCTATCCAATGAATAGAACCTTATTAAAACATAAAAAAGTATTGGTGGTTTTGGGTAGACATTCAATTGAGAAAGACATTAAAAATTGGATTGGTTCAGGAATTGAGGCAATATCTAATATTCCATTTATGTGGAACGTGTCAGTTTTGACAGAGGAAAAACAGGATGAAATAGATATTGGAATTGTTACACGCTCTGATATTATGAACGTGGCTTTACAAAATAAGAACAGAGAATTTTTAAGTGAAGTTGAATTTTTTGTAATAATCGAACCATCGAAGATTATTTCTACAGCACAAATAGGATTGAATCTATTGGTTCAAAAATGCAGGGAAGAAAATGGCGATAACCTTGTATTTTGCATGTGCGATAAGAACTGTGACGGATTAGTTGATGCGATGTCTCATGTATTAATGACAAATATTACAGAAGTGTCTGCCACATACAAACAGTACGGTACGTCATCATATATGTCATGGGAGGCAGATGGAGAGCAACTTGCAGGAAGAATTATTCCTAATATATCCAAATATCTGGGAGTAGGTACAGAACTGTCATTTGCCGCATTGAAAAATCAGGTCGCCGGTACAGAATGGTACGGCGGAGAAAATTTCCCGGTAGTTGATATGAAATGGATATCAGGACAGTATTATTATGATTTGATGAAATATGCCGGATTACCTGAAAGTCAGGAATATATGAGTGAAATGTTTAAAACTTCACCTAACTTTTGGAATGCAAATATTAAACAAAACAATTACTTTGTTGTTGAAGATGAATTTAACAATATGTTTGAAATAGTAAGGGAGTTTTCAACAAGATCCACAAGTCAGGGATTTATTAACGTAATTTCACCGGAATATATGTTGAAGGATTACATGGCAGGTAATGCATCAATTTTCGAAACAGATCCAAAGGCAATCCCTTACATAACAGCAGATTATGCAAGAACAGGAAGAAATGTTACTTTTAGAATACTGCTTATGATGAGTTGCACTGATGTTGACGAAGAAAATATTATAAATCAGTTTGAACTGATGGGCATTACTGTGTTTGATATTAAAAAACAGTTGTGGCATGAAATTTTCAAATGCTTTGCTTCGTCAAATGAAATGATTGAAGTAAGCAAAATGGAATATGAAGAAGCTGTCAATTATACATATAATAAAACAATATCATATGGAG
>CAKSGI010000337.1 GCA_934454005.1 uncultured Eubacteriales bacterium
ATGCGGTCGATGGCGTAGAAGATGCAGTCGACGGTTCAGATACCAAGAATTTTGCAAATTAAATATAATCTTTTATGTCCTCTTGGATTATATAAAAATTATTTAATCCAAGAGGATTTTAGGTTAACTCACGCTCGATATCTCCCTATATTTCCACCTCATTTAGTTTTCCCGCTGACATACAATAAACACGCTCACACAGAATATCAATATCTTCTTTTATATGACTTGTTATTAAAATTGTTTTTCCCTGTTCCTTTAATTTTAATAGCAGCTTCCTTATTTCTGTGACTCCCGTAGAATCCAGCCCGTTCATTGGTTCATCCAATATCAATAAATCCTGATCCTCCATGACAGCCTGAGCTATTCCAAGTCTTTGTTTCATACCTACAGAATAATTCTTTACCGTTTTTTTACTATCTGGATCAAGCCCCATCATTTCCATATATTTCCGTATCTCCTGTTTTCCAATTGTATGTTGTATCCCTGCAAGGAATTTAAGATTTCGATATCCACTATACCTATCCAGAAAGCCGGGGGATTCAATCATAACCCCTATATCCGATGCAAGTTTTACTCCCTTTCCTATTTGTTCTCCATGTACAATAATTTCTCCTTCGGAAGGTTTCATAAATCCGCATATACATTTGAGCAAAACAGTTTTTCCACTTCCGTTTCTCCCTATTATGCCGGCAATCGTTCCTTTCTCTATCTCCAAAGAAACATCATCAAGAAGCATCTTCCCCTCTATTGTTTTTGTAACATGCCTAACGATTACAATCTTATCCATCAAACCTTCCTCCATTTCGTAAACGCTTCTTCCCGTCTGACAAAAGATACATATGTGCAAACAGAAAGTCCTAAAATTGTTGTCAAAAGAAATACCTTCATATAAAAAGGGGTCGGATAAGATAACTTAACCTCATAGTTCCACATATGTATGTCCATCCAACTGACGGGAGAGAAATATGTAAGCACATATATATTCGATAATTCTTTTTGAAGCAAAGACATTGTCCCTATCAAAAGCCCACCCACAACACCGGGTATTTTTTTCAAAAACAAATTTAAAAACATAATGCACATTGCAATAAGAAATGAAACTGTCCATGCAATCAAGAAAGAAAAGAGCATTGCCTGCAACGGTTTATACCGTATCATAAGATTATAATCTAAACTCACGCTTGAATTTCCCATAGCTTGGGCAGCGTTGGTTTGTGCTAATGTTCCTAACACTTTTCCCCAACTATTTTCCCATGTTATTTGTGGCAGCAATAAACATATTGTTATAAGAATTATAAAAAACGTATAAATCCCAGACATCAACCATGTATAAACAATCTTTCCCAGAATCCACTGTTGTTTTCCCGCTCTGATTACTTCAAAAAAGCTTCCTCCATCAATATATGGAGCATCACAAAAAAGCAAAACAATTCCCAACACAAACATTAACTGTATATATGTGTTTTGCATAAAAAAAGGGAATAGCCAAGGAGTTGTTTTTATATGTACAGTTTCCGAAAAACTCTTTACAGTTTCCGTCAATTGTCGAATTAAAATAAAATTCAAAAAAATAGAAAAATAAAACCTTGATTGCGTCATTGTTTTAAATATACTTCTCTTTGCAATTTGCATAACTTTATACATTTTCCATATCTCCTTTGCATCTTTTATAAAATATAAATATGCTGACTACAGAGCAAAGCAAATAATATCCAATTGTAAATATGCAATTAGCAAAATCGCTTAGGAAAAACCGAAATCCACTATCAAGTTTCATTGGCCATTGAAATATTTCGGGCAAATTTAATCCTCCCGCAAAATAATTCCAAATATAATATATCGTCAAGGGTGCGGCTACCACAACGTAATAATTTGTTGTCCACGTTGCCACTACAAGAGAGAATGTATTCAAAAAAACCATCATCATAATCTCCGGAATTAGATTTAATAAAAAAAAAGCCAGATTATTATGAATTGCTAATGTTGCAAACGGCAAATCACGAACCATTTGTTCCCGATATACTACATCCAAAGGAAACAATCTATACCGAAAACAAAGCGTCAAAAATACAAGCATATACCCAACGAAAAATGCCAAAAACGTACAACCGATACTTATTATTGCTTTTGATATCACATATCCTTTTAAATTTTCTCGTATCATATACATCTTCCATGCACCATTTTCTCTCTCTATACAAAACTGAATTCCATATGATAAGCTGCACAGCAAAAAAGTCAATACAATAATACCTCCTAAGCTATGCCTGTTTATCCAAAAATATAAAACAGAACCAGAATCATACGTTGGGTGAATACGCATTTCATCCCAAAGATTTGCCATGTTAATAAAAAAAACTCCCAGTATTGTCATTAATATCCCATTATTATATATTGCCTTTTTACCCTCTACAATCAGACTTTTTACCATGGAATCTCCTCTCCCGTGTCTGCTCGAAATATATATTGAACTGTATTCATATTTTGTTCTCCAGAGTCTACAACTACATTGGTCTCAATTTCTATTTCCCATACAGGAATCAGCTGAAATTCTCCACTCTCGATGTTTACAACCTGGGGAAGATAACAAAGTCTAATAT
>CAKSGI010000338.1 GCA_934454005.1 uncultured Eubacteriales bacterium
TTACTTTACTATCTTTTGTTCTAGATTTTATTTTTTCTTTGTTTTCTTGCCAATCTATGGGGTTATTTTCGAATGTTTCAGAATCGCCTAGTTCACTATGTATTAAATCCATTAACTTTTTAGCTTTTCCAGGTCCGACTATAATCTGTAGACCGTCTTTATTTACTAATCCTAAAACATCTTCCAGAGCTTTTAAATCGTCAACTTTTACTAATGAATAATCTTTTAGGTTAAATCTGAGCCTAGTCATACAGTTTTCAGCAGATAAAATATTTTCTTTATCTCCAACTAATTCTATAATTTTTAGCACTTTTTCTTTGTTGTCCATAATTAAATACCTACTTTCTATGATTTATTTAATGGCATTCCTAACTTTGCCGTTAGATTTTTCAAGTTTTTCTTTTGCTGTTTTTGCATCGCAGTCAAGTAAGATAGAGACTATCGCAATTTTTGCATTATCATAGCATTCCTCTAATTTCTGTTTTGCAATTTCTCTTTCTACACCTGTAATTTCCATAACAATATTTTGTGCCCTTACCCTAAGTTTATCATTTGTTTGGAGAACATCAACCATTAAATTCTTATACACTTTTCCTATCTTAACCATAGATACTGTAGATATCATATTCAAAATCATCTTTTGTGCAGTACCTGCCTTTAATCTAGTTGATCCTGTAAGAACTTCTGGTCCAACTTGTGCCTCGATTGCAACTTTTGATAGTTTAGAAATTTCGCTGTTTTTATTACAAGATACACTAACAGTATTGCATCCGATGTTATTAGCATATTCAAGTCCGCCAATAACATATGGAGTTCTGCCACTTGCAGCTATCCCGACAACTATATCATCTCTACAAAGGTTAATATCTCTAAGATCCGAGATTGCAAGGTCTTTATTATCTTCTGCACCTTCTACAGCTTTAACAAATGCACTGTCTCCTCCAGCGATTAAGCCAACAACCATAGTATCCGGGACTCCAAATGTAGGAACACACTCGACTGCATCTAAAACACCTAAACGTCCACTTGTTCCTGCACCTATATATATAAGACGTCCACCTTTGTTAAATGATTTTACAACTAACTCTATTGCATTAGATATGTTGTTTATTTCGCATTTTATAGCTTTTACAACTTCATTATCTTCAGAATTCATTATCTTAACTATTTCTTCAGTCTTTAACGAATCGAGTTCCATAGTTTTTTTATTTCTTAATTCTGTAGATATTTTAGTTAAATCTAATTTTTGACCACTCATTTTATTCTCCTATAATTTTTATTAGAACTCTTTTATTTCTTTTTCCATCAAACTCAAAATAGAAAATCTGTTCCCATGTACCAAAGTCGAGTTTACCTTTAGTTATAGCAACTACAGTTTCTCTTCCCATTATGGTTCTTTTTAAATGAGCATCTGCATTGTCTTCATATCCATTATGATTATATTGATCATAAGGTTTTTCTGGTGCTAATTTTTCTAGCCAAGCTTCATAATCGCTATGTAAGCCAGATTCATCATCATTTATAAATACGCTTGCGGTTATATTCATAGCATTTATTAGGACTAAGCCCTCTTTTATGCCGCTTTCTTTAATAGCATCTTCAACAGATTTTGTTATGTTAACAATACCTCTTCTTGATGGAATAGTAAAATGCAATTCTTTTCTATAAGATTTCATAATTCCTCACTTTCTTTCATTTTTTGACATGACACCTAGAATTATATACTAATATTCATTAATATTCAAGCCTAAACGTTAAATTGCTAAATTATCCCATAAAATCCATAATTTTGAAATAATTTATTGAAGATACACAAAAAGTGTTTATTATACAAAACTCCTTTTCCGATGTTGATTTTTTGGATTTTATGTTATAATGCTTTTAATATAGATATTGGAAAGAAGATGGTAGAATGTCAATAAATCGATTAGTTATATATTCATTTTTTACAGCCTTAAATGCAGTTTTGTCTCAAATATCTATCCCTATTTCTTTTTCACATATTCCTATGAATTTATCTTTATTATCTGTATTTTTATGTGCATGTTTTATTGGAGTTAATGGTGCTTGGAGTCAGCTTGTTTATATTCTCCTTGGAGTAATTGGTGTACCTGTATTTGCAAATTTTACATCTGGGATTGGTCATTTATTAGGGCCTTCTGGAGGATTTATAATTTCATATCCAGTAATTTGTATTGTATCTGGATTTATTTTAAAAAAAATTAATGTAAGTTTTTACAAAATAATAATAGCACTATTAATAGGACTTATCTTATGCTATCTTATAGGTACTGTTTGGTTTTCTTATATTACTAAAACTCAGTTAAAAAATTCTATTATAATGTGTGTTGTACCATTTATAGCTTTAGATGTCTTAAAAATAGTGCTATCATCTTATGCATATATAAAAATCAAGGATAAGGTAAGATTATATTTATAAAAACCTATCTTTGACTCCCGTAAAAGAATATCGATAAAGTTCCAGGTCCAGAATGTGCACCAATTACTGGACCAACATAGTTAATGATTACTTCTTTTACATTGAATTTTTCTTTTATCAAATTTTCAACATATTTAGCGTCATCATAACAATCCCCATGAC
>CAKSGI010000339.1 GCA_934454005.1 uncultured Eubacteriales bacterium
TTAGGATATAATAGAGAGGGATATAATAGAGAAGGGTTTGATAAAAAAGGAATTCATAAAGATACATTAACAGAATACGACCCAGATGGATTCAATAAAGAAGGATATGATAAAGAAGGATTTAATAGAGCAGGGTATGATAAAGACGGATATGACAGAGAAGGATTTAACAGACAAGGTTTTAATAGAGATGGAATTCACAGAGATACATTAACAAAATATAATCCAAAAGGCTTTAATGAGGCTGGATATGATAAAGACGGATTTTATGAAGACGGATATAATATAGAAGGATATGATAAGGATGGATTTAATAGGTGGGGATATAATAGAGAAGGTTATGATAAGGATGGATTTAATAGGTGGGGATATAATAGAGAAGGTTATGACAAAGAAGGTTATAATAGATTAGGATATAGTGAAGAAGGATATGATAGACGAGGCTTTGACAGAAAAGGAATTCATAAAGATACATTGACAGAATACGACCAAGAAGGATATGATAAAGAAGGATATAATAGAGAGGGATATGATAGAGAAGGTATAGATAGAACTGGAAAAACCAGAGAAGAAAGAGCTGAAATACAACAAACACAAAGAAAAAATTGGCTAGGATTGCGAGAAAAGGCTGAAAAATTAGCAAAAGGAGAAATGACAATAGAAGAATATATAATGAAATCTAAAACAAGTATAGAAGAATTAATTACATTTGCTAAAAAAGAGCATTTATCATCCGATACTATAAGAGGATTATATAAATATAAAAAGCCATACCGAGTATACACTAGACCGTTTAGAAAAAAAGAATATTTAACTTCTACTATAATTATAATTGATGGCAAGGAAGTGAGACCTACAGAACAAGATGTAGATATGTGTATAGAATATCTAAAAACAAATGGTGCATTATTATGTGCTAAGAATATTGAAGATTTGGTAAGAAAGCACTTGAGAGGAGAAATAGATATAACACAAAAAGGTGAGGAAACAACAAAACAAGAATTGATAAAAAAGATTATAGAACAACAAGAAACTATAGCTGAACAGGAAACAGAAATGAATAGATTAAATACACAAAAGAAGGAGTTATAAATGAATAATAACGGATTAATAGAATATAAAGAAAGTTTTATAACGAAAATAAGAAAATTCTTTAAAAGAATATTTGGTAAAAAAGATAATCAAGATAGTAGCATACAAGAGCAAAATAATGTAAATATTAGTGAATCTATTAACGAGGAAAATAAAGATAGCTTTATTACTGAATTAAGTGTGGATGATAAGAAAATAAACAATGTAATAGAAAAAAAGAAGTTCTTACAAGGAATAGAAGGTAATGAAGAAAAATTAAATATGTTATCAATAGATAGATTACAAAAATTAGTAAAGTATTATGATAGTATTATTGAAGAAAATGATAAAAAAATAAAAAAACTAAAAGCTAATGCATAATGCTTAATAGATCAAAAACTCTAGACTTATTCTAGAGTTTTCTTAAAAGGAGTAAAAAAATATGGATTTAAAAGAATTGGAACAAGAAATAAATGACATCAAACAAAGAAATAAAAGAGTTGAATTAGATAAAAAATGGGAGACAAGTGGAACAAGAAAAATTTGTATATGTATATTAACTTATATTGTAGTTGTTATATACTCATATATAGTAAAAAATTATGATAATATCTTTTTAAGTTCATTAGTTCCTGTAATACGGATTTACATTATCAACTTTATCATTAAAATATATAAGGAAAATTTGGGAAAAAAATATTAATATTGACGGTCAATATACTTTATAATAAAATACCAACAAGGGTGTGAATAAAACACATATAATTTAATTGCCATATGAAAGGAGGAAAAAATGAAAAAAATTTTAATAATAGTAGTAATAGCAGCATTTGTAGTTGGAGGAGTAGTGCTTTTTACAGCATATAAGTCTATTAATAAAGAAAAAACATCTATAACAGCTGATGATTTTAATACTATAATGGAAAGCAATGGTTATACAATGGCAGAAACCACAAATTTATTTGCTGAATATGGAAATTTTATGACAAAATCTTATGCAGCACAAAAAAATGGTTATCAAATAGAGTTTTATCAATTATCTAGTGAAGAAGATGCAATAAGCATGTACAATACAAATAAAGAAAAATTTGAATTGCAAAAAGCAGACGCTTCCGCTACTACATCAGTAAGCATAAATAATTATGCTAGGTTTTCTTTAACAGCTAATGGAAAATATAAATATGTTTCAAGAATAGATAATACATTAATTTATGTAGATGTAGCAGCAACATACAAAAAAGAAATAAAAGATATAATGGATAAAATTGGTTATTAAACAGCAGTGCCGGCTAAATATAGAAGAATGTTAAAAGCTTTCTTTATACATATAAATTTCAAAAATTGCCAATGTAAAATATTGACAATTGCAAATAAAATATAGTATAATGAATATACTAATATAGATACTTTAAAAGTATCAAAAATGAGAGAGTTCCTGCTTTAGTGGAAGATCAAAAATGAGAGAGTTCCTGCTTTAGTGGAAGATCAAAAATGAGAGAGTTCCTGCTTTAGTGGAAGATCAAAAAT
>CAKSGI010000340.1 GCA_934454005.1 uncultured Eubacteriales bacterium
TCCAAAATTTCTTGAAAAACTAATTAGTATTACATTTTTGTCTGTTTTTCTTATTTTTTTCACTTCTATTTCTGTCTCGTCATTACTTCCATCATTAACAAAAATAATTTCATAACTATAATTTTCTTTTACTTTTTCAAGTGTTTTTATAATTTCTTCATAAAAATTATTTATATTCTTTTCCTCGTTATAGCAAGGTACTACTATAGATATTTTTTTCATTATTTCTCCTTTTATAAAGCACTATATATATTGTTAGTTATACAAATTTCTATAAATGAGTTTATTTTAGTATACACAATAATGCATTGTGTTTCCTTCAAAAACAAATTGCTCTTTACCTAAAATATCCCAATCTTTGTCTTTAAAATATTTTTCATATATTCCTTTGCTAGGCTCTATTTCTTTTAATGGTCTTTTTGTCCAAAAACTTATTGCTCCATTATCTCCCCATTCAACTGCCAATGGCCTAGTTGTTAAAGCTGAGCAATTTCTTATTGACTCATAGTAGTAAGTTGGACTTTTGTCTTTATATACAGCAATGTTTTCTATTTTATTTCCTGTTTGAGTCTCATATTCTGTTATATATTCATTTATTATTTTACATTCTTCTTGTGTATTTATTTCTGTTTCTTTATGATATTTTATAATAGTTGTGTAGCTGAATACAATAACTATGCAATAAATAATAATTATATAGTTAAGAATACTTTTTTTATTATCTAATATATTTGTTTTTAGGTATATTAATATGAACATATTTCCTATTAAAGCACCCAAAACAAATAGCATTCTCGCAGTTGCAAATCCTGCAATTGTAAAAAGATTTATTGCAAAAGCTGTAGCCAATGTTAATAAAAGTAATAGAATAAAATAGCAATTTATGTATTTTCTCTTTCCTTTTTCTATTTCGATATTAGTATACAGAATTGTTACTAAAAACATTAGTATGAATGCATATCTAGGAAAAGTTCCAATTGAATTTTTTAAAATTAGCCATAGTGATTTAATTATTAATTTTATCATATATCCAATATTTTTTATTCCACCAATTCTTGTAGATTGCTTACCAAGCATATATCCACAAGTCTTTATTTCCACTAAATTTAGTAACACTGCTCCTAGGCAAATTAATCCACCTATAAATATATTTTTTAATATCTTTTTATCATTTTCTGCAATTGATATAACAAATATCATTACTATAAAAAAGCCTAAGGTTCCTTGGTATAAAAATATGCCTATCAATACTAAAACAAATGCTTTAATTTGCCAAAACTTATCTCTTTTTACTAAAATGTTTGCAGACAAAAGATAACATAGAATACTTGCAGACATAACAAAGCATTCTGCAAATTGCATATTTTCTATAAACATAAAATTAAAAATTGTGCAAGAACATATTAATACTAAAATTACTTTTTCAAATGTGCTATTAGGTTTTTTGTATCTTTCTATTATGCTTTTTAAAACTATTATTGATATGCATGATGTTGCTATTGCTAGTATTGTTAATGTGATTATATAAACATTTATAGGAATATTAAAAGCATCTGCTAGTAATGATATTCCGCTCATAAATACTCTACCATCATCTAACGAGTATAAAATAGCATATTCTTTATATCCTCTTGCAAATATGTTGTATGTATCTGTTGCATAATGCATAAATACAAATTCTTTAAATACTATTAGCATAAATATAAATAGTATTGAAAAAAGTTTTATATTTTTGGTTAATTTTTTATTCATCTTTGGTTCCCTTTCTTTTTATATAATAAAGAAAAAAGTAAAACTTGAAACACAGAACAATATAATTATGTATTCTATAAGTTCTTTTATTATACTATTTTTTATAAACTCATCTAGGACTATGCAAATACTTGCTATTCCTGTAAATATTGTTGGAACTATATATCTAAAATCCATTGTACATAAATATGGATATTTAATATTAAAATAATAATAACTTATTATAGTTGTGAAATATGTTATTAATAATAATTTACTTATAAAAGAATTTTTGTTAATTTTATTTATTTTTTTTAGCATTATTAATGTGAATATTATTGTTACAAATACTATTATTAAATTTATCATTTTAAAGAAAGTTGCATACAAATTAATATCATTATTGTATGTAAACTCTCCTAATATTGACGATTTTACTATATATGCAAAAATATTATGATCACCTGGTATTGTACAGTATATATATCCAAATAATTCTTTAAATGATATGCTCAAAAATCTTTGGAATATAGAATATTGCCCTACATACAGCCTTTCGCTTGGTAGCACTACACCTCCTAACGGCTGGTTAAATAACATTAAATTCCTTATTGGGTGCCATAAGCCTAGTGGAAGTGAAATTGTACCAAATAATAAAAATTTTCCAAAAAGATTTAGTAGCTTGTCCTTTTCCTTTTTGTGTGTTTCAACAATTTTTCTTATAAAAGTGTACATTATAGGTACGGCCATTATTGCTCCCGATATTTTTGTCATAACTGCGCATCCTGTAATTACAGCCAGAACGGATGTATTTTTTATATTAGGATTATCATTCCATTTTATTAAATATAATATAATGTAAAA
>CAKSGI010000341.1 GCA_934454005.1 uncultured Eubacteriales bacterium
GAGGTGTATTTTGATATCACACACGGTTTTCGTCATCTTCCAATGCTGGTATTAACCGTATTAGAATATGCAAAAGCGGTAAAAAATATCCGCGTCGGCGGTATTTATTACGGTTTATTTAACCCAGCTGACAAAACTACCTGCCCTCTCTTAGACCTGACCTATTACAGCGACATCTTAACTTGGAGTAATGCGGCTGACGTTTTCATCCGCTATGGCAATAGTGGGCAGATCAATGATCTTTTTTCCCATATAGCGAAACCAACTTCTTGGGAAGATGCAAAGATTAAAAAGAAACGTTATGGTAACTTATCAAGTCTTGTTACCGCAATCAATAATATAACCCATTGTGTGGATACCGGTCGAGGCCGTTACACAAACGGATCCGGTAACAAAAAGGAACCAAACAGCATACAGGCTGCTTATGAAAAATATCACACCATATATGAAACGATTGATCTTGGATTGGCAGAAAATTTTCAACCGCTAAAGGTGTTGCTGGATAAAATTGACAATAAAGTCAGTGTTTTTAATAAAAAATCAAATCTGGAAATTGGACTGGCCACCATCCAATGGTCCATTGAAAATGAGATGATTCAGCAAGGATACACGGCCTTAGAAGAAACAATCAAAACATACTTATGTACATTATGCGATTTGGATGACTCCAACCGGTTGTACAGGGAAGAATTTTCCAAAAACATAATAAACTCCATTTCAAAAACTACCACTGAAACCCATAACATTGAAGAAACCGAAAACAATCGTACTCTTTGGTTTGATAAGTGGCTGGATGAAATGGAACGTCTTAATAACTTTGATGTCTTCTGTCCGGATGAAGATCCTTCTTCCGATAAGTATCAAAAAACGAAAGAAGAAATCACATCGCTGGGAAAGAAACTAATTTTCTCTATCCCTGTTCAATTGGTGCTTCTCTCCAAAGATGTAGCCTCCAAACGTAATGACATCAATCATTTTGGATTTTCAAACGATTCTTGTTCTTATGATAAATTGCTTCAATCACTTAAGCAATATTATGCTATTTTTCAAAGTTTTTTGATCAAGTAAAAAAATACGCCATAATGGATATGTTGACCACCAAGCATCACTTCACTCAAAGTGATGCTTGGTTCTGTATCAGCCAATTGGTCTGATGATAACCAGCCGGAATTATTTCTTATGCATTTTGATGTATTTCTTGAATTAAGTTACTACAGTCACTGCAAAGTTTATCCATTCTCACACTTTGTTCATTTCTTTTTTTATTTGAATTGTGAATCGATTTTATATTATCATCAATTTCAAGGATGCTTTCATCAAATATACACAAAATATTTTCTTCTAGATTTTTTTTCGCTTCAGCTTCAAATTTATCTGCTACAATATTAAAATGACTTCTTATCTCCTGACGAGTTTTCTTTAAGGAATCTCTTATTGCCTCTTCTTAACGTGCTGTTTTCTACGGCACGTTTTTATCTGCCCTTGACCATTCCTTTTCATCCATAGAATAATAACAGTTATAGTTTTCAAAACATTTACCCGTTTTTTCTACAATAAACTCTTCTCCCGCTTCAATCATGTCCATATATTTTCTTACACATTTTACATCATTAATTACAGAATTCATTTCATCATTTCTTCCAACAATTTTAACAGATGAAACTCCTATCTCGTAAAAGAATTTTAGACAACAAATTCCACATGCTTCTCTGTGATACTTGGTTCGATACGCAATATTCTTTCTTTCATAATTTTGTTTTCCTATATCACTAATAGGTTCATCGAAAATCATTTTATTTTCCAGATGATCGAGACAGAAACACATTGAACCAAATCCTCTTCCATGATACATCGAGCACTGTGAATCGGAATATTTACAGCCATTTCTCATCAAAAAAACTTCAAATTGAACATCGTTACGATTCTTTACTATTTGTTTGATATTATTTAGGCTTATATCTCTGGGTAATATAATTCTGTCAACCCCCATATCTGCATAAAAATCTAAAATCAATGAATTGTACACTCCTGCCATTGTACTTAATACCGGAACGCCGCCTCTTTTCCTCACTTCTTCAATTAGCAGGCAGTCTCCCAATATGATACCATCCACACACATATCACACAACATATCAATATACTCGTAAACATATGGCAATTGTTGTTTTGTGTAATATGCTGAATTTAATGTTACAAACGCTTTTTTCCCATTATCATGAATGCACTTAACCAATTCATTTATCTCTGAAACAGCATAATTAGCTCTTGTACCAAACGATGACATTCTATTAATTTCAGAAAATGTTCCAAAAGACCTTTCCCATCTTTTATCAAAAAAACCAAAATAAAATTCGTCTGCACCTGCTTCCACTAAATCAAGAACAGCACAGCCTTTTACTAAGGGAACCATTATTTTCATATGCGCTCCTCCACTATCAGATTTTGATCTTTACATAGGTTCTCATAATCTTCATTTAACTTTTCATAGACAGCCCTTCCTCTTTTTACACAAGACGTGTTTTCCACTTGAATGTATACACTCATACATTCAAGATTACATTTCTTTTCCGCAGCAAACCTTACACTCTGCCCTTC
>CAKSGI010000342.1 GCA_934454005.1 uncultured Eubacteriales bacterium
ACATATAATATTACCGTATGTCTTAATGATTATGAAAGTTATTATCTTCCTGCCAATAAAGGCGGCAGGGGATTTTTTGTCATGTCTTTAGATTTATTGAAACAGATTATTCAACTTGAAAATCTGCTTACATTAAGAATTCATCTAAGAGAATTAATTGAAATTGACAATCTCAATATCAAAGCTCCTTTCACAGCTGTATCAAAAACATTTAAAGAAATTAAGCTTGTACTTCCTGATTATTGCAGACCTTGTATTATCAAAGATGCTATAAGTAAAAAATCAGATATTTTTGACATTTCAGTTAATGACAAAGTAATTCGTTTTGAGATCAATGACAACTTTAACTGCAGGCGAAGAAAAGATGAATGTTTTAATCAGTATATATCATTATTCAAAGATTTTATAGCTGATTTTAATCAGACTGTAATTTCAGTCAACAGCTGTAATGTTTTTCCTGATGACAGCTTCGATTTCTTTGCAGCTCAAAATGAAAAACAGGATATTCATTTCCAATTTATAAAAATAAAGGATTATGAATATGATGATCTTGCTCAGCTTGCAATGCAGTACTCTTATAATTATGTAATTACCGCATTGTCAACTGTTTATAATAATTACATATTACACGAACGTGAGATTACAAATCTTGGAGGTCTTTTAAGAACAATTATAATTTCTATGATTAATAATTCTACCGGACCAGGTTCATCGTCTTCTACAGGTTCTGATAATTTTTCGGCTGCTTAACCACAACAGCCTTATTTTTGTGCACATTTTTCTGTTTTTATTGTCTGTTTTTTATCACACAAAATAAATTGTACTTTTTTTATTTATTATCTGTTTTTTCTGATATTAACTACTTCCTCTTTGAATACATTTATGATACCGGCTATACCTTGATTGTAAAATATATAGAAAAATTGGGAAAGTTTTCAACATTAAAAAGAATTAATTCAACTTAATATAGATAAAAATAAACATAAACATGAAAAAAAATGCTATAAAATTTAAAAACTATACACACCATTTTAAATAAACGACATTACATATACAAAAAGCAACTTGTAATAAGAAAAAAAATAACATTAAAAAAAGCAGGTAATGCCCATAAATACTGCTCTCCTGCTCTTCTTAATTATCAATATCTGTTTTTTATATATGTATATATATATTAAATTTATAATTTGCGTTCATACTTTTATGAATTATTTCATTTATACTTATTATAATAATTATTCAATAATACATAAAATCACATATATTATAAAAATAAAATGTAGGTTAAGAAAATATGCGTTAATTTCCTTAAAATGACATTTTTTTATCTTATTTGATAAAATCTTCATATGACATAAAAACGCTGTAATATTGTAATATACAGCGTTTTACGATATATACATCAATTGAAAGATAAATTATATATTTGATAATAAATCATCCATACGATTTTTTAAAATTTCCAATCTAACCTTGACGTCATAGTCTGTTTTTATAATATTTTTATTGTTTTTTAGTATATCAAAATTAGTTTCTAACATGGCAAGTGCCTGTTCAGCCTTTGCTATCGAATTAATTCTTTTAAGTTCAGCATCTGAAATCTGAGTTTGTCGCTGCTCTTTTTCTTTTTGCTGTTGTTTCATTTTTTCAATGTTAGTTTCTAATTTTGCCTTTTCACGTTCAGCTTTATTCTTGGCTTCAGTAATATATTTTATTTCATCTTCAAGGTCTTCTTTTGTTTTTGTTGAAAGAGGATTTTTTTCAAGCTGCTGTATACGTTCCTCAAGGTGTTTTACAGTTTCTTCCTGAACTTTAATCTGGTTAGCCGCTTCTTCTAGTTCTTTTTTGTATTTTTTAGCTTCTTCTGAACGTTCTTCTGAAATTTTCTTTATTGACTGGTATTCAGCATTGTCAATATTTCCGTTTTTCTTGAGAATTTCAAGGATACTTTTTTGTGCATCTTCATCAAGACGACCAAATTTATCAGCTTGGTTTAAATCGATTCCATTGGCGTTAAGCAGTTCACTTAATTCAGGAATAAGTTTTTCTGCTGTTGTGTACTTTCGTGCCTGTCTCTCAGAAATATTAAGTTGTTTTGCTATTTCAGCATTAATATTTTTGATTTCACCTTTTGCAAAGCCCATAAAAACATTTTCCATAAGGGAAATACAGGTTTTCATATCAAGTTTTTCGGCCACTTCTTGCCGTGACATATATTTTATTTCCATTTTAATACCTCTTATCAATCGTCAAGTGCAAAATTCACAGCCGCCATGGCGTGAAGAGTGGTTGTATCAAACACAGGTATGGGGCTGTCCTCTTGCTTTATAAGCATCTGTATTTCGGTGCAGCCCAGGATAACCCCCTGTGCACCCTGCCGTGCAAGCTCTTTGATAACATTTACATAGTATTCTCTGGAAGAAGCCTTGATTATATCAAAAGTCAATTCTTCTTCAATAACACGCTGTATTTCTTTCTTTTCCTCCTCGGTAGGTACAAGAGTGTCAATACCGTATTTTTCCTTCAATCTGCCCATATAAAACGGGTGTGTACAGGTAAAAGAAGTTCCCAAAAGAGCTATTT
>CAKSGI010000343.1 GCA_934454005.1 uncultured Eubacteriales bacterium
CAATAATGGTTATACAAAACCAATAACAAGTAAACTTGATGAAATGGGTATACAACACACAACTTTTTCAGATGTTGCACCTGATCCATCTCTTGCTTGCGCAGAACAAGGAGCTAAATTAATGAGCTCATTTAATCCAGATTGTATTATAGCTGTTGGTGGCGGCTCAGCTATGGATGCTGCAAAAATAATGTGGGTTATGTATGAACATCCAGAGGCTGATTTTATGGATATGGCTATGAGATTTGTTGACATTAGAAAAAGAATATATACTTTTCCTAAAATGGGTGAAAAAGCTTACTTTATAGCAGTTCCAACATCTGCAGGTACAGGTTCTGAGGTTACTCCTTTTGCTGTTATTACGGACCAAAATACAGGAGTTAAATATCCTTTGGCAGATTATGAATTAATGCCTAATATGGCTATAGTTGATGCTGACATGATGATGGACGCACCAAAAGGATTAACTGCGGCCTCAGGTATAGATGCTGTAACACATTCATTAGAAGCTTATGCTGCAATGCTTGCTACAGATTTCACCGATGGATTAGCACTTAGATCTTTAAAAATGATATTCGAATACTTACCAAGAGCATATAACAATGGACCCAATGATCCGGTTGCCCGTGAAAAAATGGCTAATGCAGCTACTATGGCAGGAATGGCATTTGCAAATGCATTTTTAGGTGTATGCCACTCAATGGCACATAAATTAGGAGCATTTCATCATTTACCCCATGGAATTGCAAATGCTCTTATGATAGATGAAGTTTTAAGATTTAATGCATCTGAAACCCCCAATAAAATGGGAACGTTTTCTCAGTATGATCATCCTCATACACTAGCCAGATATGCAGAAATAGCAGACTATCTTGGAATAAAGGGTAATAACGATAGTGAAAAACTAGAAAACTTAATAAAAGCTATTGATGAACTTAAAGAAAAAATAGGTATTAAAAAAACCATCAAAGATTATGGTATAGATGAAAAAGTTTTTCTTGACAATCTAGATGATATGGTAGAACAAGCGTTTGATGATCAATGTACCGGTGCAAATCCAAGATATCCTCTTATGAGTGAAATAAAACAAATGTATTTAAAAGCTTATTATGGTAAATAGGGAGGAGAAAAAAATGAGGCTTGACGAAATGATTGTAAAAAGAGACTTAAAGGCAATATACAGAGACGGAAATAAACTTATTAAATTATTTAACGAAGGTTATTCAAAGTCTGATATATTAAATGAGGCTTTAAATCAGGCACGTGTAGAAGAAACAGGTCTTAATATTCCTCGAGTTCTTGAAGTTACAAAATTGGATAATAAATGGGCGATTATTTCAGATTTTATCGAAGGAAAAACGTTATCACAACTTATGAGTGAAAACCCTGATAAATTTGATGAGTATCTAGAAAAATTTGTAGATATACAAATCGATATTCATTCAAAAAAAGCTCCTTTACTTAATAAATTGAGCGATAAAATGCAAAGAAAAATATCAGAGGCAGATCTTGATGCAACTACTAGATATGATCTTCATACTAGATTAGAGGGAATGCCAAAGCATAACAAAGTTTGCCATGGCGATTTTAATCCAAGTAATGTTATAATATCTAATGATGGAAATCCATTTATTATAGATTGGTCTCATGCTACGCAAGGGAATGCGTCTGCAGATGTTGCAAGAACTTATCTTTTATTTAGGCTTAAGGGTAAAAATCAAATCGCTGATAAATACTTGAATCTATTTTGTAAAAAAACTGATACTACAAAACAGTATGTACAAAAGTGGTTTCCAATTGTTGCAGCATCACAATCAGTTAAAGGCAAGCCAGAAGAAAAGGAATTTTTACTCAAATGGGTTAGCGTTGTTGATTACGAATAATAAACAAAAGCCTTTAGCTATATATAAGTCAAATATTTAATATAAAATAGCAAAGTGAGGCGTATTGACTTCGCTTTGCTATTTTAAAGAATTTAATTGGGAGATAAATAATGACTGAGTTTTTAAAACTTAAAAAATCAAACTGCAAAAATTGCTACAAGTGTATTAGAAACTGTCCAGTAAAATCTATAAGATTTTCTGATAATCAAGCTTATGTAGTAAATGATGAATGTATATTATGTGGTCAATGTTTTGTTGTTTGTCCTCAAAATGCTAAAGAAATTTCTGATGATACTCAAAAAGCTATGGACTTATTAAATTGTGATGTACCAGTTATTGCAAGTATTGCACCATCATTTATTGCAAATTACAATGGTGTTGGAATAGAATCTCTTAGAATAGCTCTTAAAAGGTTGGGATTTTATGATATAGAAGAAACAGCTATTGGTGCAACTATAGTAAAAAATGAATATGAAAAGAAAATAAAAAACAGAGATATGGATATAATTATATCATCTTGTTGTCATTCAGTTAATTTGTTAATTCAAAAGCATTTTCCTTCACTTTTAAAATATCTTGCAGATGTTATTTCTCCAATGCAAGCACATTGTTTGAGCATAAAAAAAAGGTATCCTGGAGCTAAAACTGTGTTTATAGGCCCATGTCTTTCAAAAAAGGATGAAGGTGAAAGATATAGT
>CAKSGI010000344.1 GCA_934454005.1 uncultured Eubacteriales bacterium
CCTTTAGCAGTGCTATGAATGTTTTATCATATAATCCAAAGCCTGTAAAGTGTTCAATCATCTTGACGCTGGACATGTTTTTGATCACTTTATAGTACACACTTCTGAAGAAATATATTACCCCCGGCTCCTTGCTGGAGGTTTTGATTCCACTGACAATCTTGTGCCCTTTTTCCCACTCTTTTACAAACACCGGAATAAGTTCCGGTGGATCCTGAAAATCGCAGCAGAGCGTGATCGTACAGTCTCCGGTTGTCTGACACATTCCATGGAACGGAGAATTAAACTGTCCAAAGTTTGTTACATTAAATATCGCTTTGATTTTCTTGTTTTCTGCACACAGCTTTTGTATAACATCTCTGGTTCCATCTGTGGATGCGTTGTCAATGAAAAGAACCTCATAGTCATACTGCGGCAGTTCTGTCTCAAGAATTCTGACAACCACCTGACTAATAGGCTCTACATTATCTACCTCATTGTAACATGGAATCATAATACTTATTTTTTTCATCCGTACCTGTTCCCTTCTGAACAAATTACTATAAACATCTAGAAATATATTACTATCCCTATATGATTTTGGCAATAAAATTAGATTTTATCTCTCTCTGCACGTTTAATCATGCAATTATCTTTTAAAGCAGTGGCAAAGTATAATTAAATTGATAATCAGTCAATCGAATTGCATAATAAAGCCCCCATATTATATGTCCCCATAGCAATCCCCATCCTATCCATTTAACTGCTTTATAGCCTTTCTCATTGCAAATTTCTGTAAAATATGAAATGCTCCCAATAAACAGTATTGCCATGGATATATAATATCCCCAGGCAAAATCACCTGTATCCGGTCTCATTGGTAAATACAGCAACGTATATTGTAGTATTCCCGAAATTGCAACACATAACGGCAATGACATTTTTATATTTCTTCTTCGATTAATGACGTATATAATAATAACATATATAGGGAATACCCAAAGCAACATTAATGACAGAATTGGGTTCTCAGGTGCAAAAACCTTTTGTACCCTGAGCCATTCGATTCCAATTCCTCCCAATTCTATTCCGTTGCAAGATTCTTCTACAATCCTAGCTACCATAAGTACAGCATTGTCCCATGTTCCAGCCATAGCTAACACCACATCTTCAGGTTCATGTACTTCTGTTTTAAGTTGAAGTAATGCCATGCTGCAAGTAGGAAGAACCGCCATAAGTGAATAAATGCAAAAACGAAATCTCTTGCCTTTTGACAAGATCAATTCAACTAGGCAATACAATGCCATTCCGGGAATAAATACTTGATAAAAGCTGGGTTTGGCCAAACAACTCAACACCAAAAGAACAGAAAAGATTACCCATTTTTTCCATTGCAATTTTTTCTGTTCTGCCGCAAGAAAAAAATATAATTCAAAACACAGAATACCAATTGGATATACTGCTAATGTAGTTGGATTGTGCCATGGAACAATAATGCCTTGTCCCAAATAATAGTTTTCATGAATTTGCTTTATATAATATGGTCCACAGAAAATCAGCATCCAGGCAAACACAAATGCAAAATCTCGGTTTTGGATTGGCAACAGCCTTTTAAATGTGTATTCGCACGCAAAATATAAGCAAGCAATATCCAACACGCAGGTCAAAGTGGCACTCAAATAAGTATCATTCAGTGAATGATTTGCAATTATTTCAGAAAATGGTCGGAGTAATGTTTTGATAAGAAGGTATATAATATGCCATAATGGATAAGTATGCGATGTGTGCGAAAAGAAATATACTGGTCCCTTTAATAATATACTCTGCATATTCTCTGCACGAACAGCATGTGGTATAATATCACTGAAATTGCACAAACTGTAGAAAAGGAAAGTTATAAAAACCAATATTCCAACAAATAAGATGATTCTTAATCCTGCTAATATATTAAAGTTTTTTTCAAATTTCTTCATCTCCACTCTCGCTTCTTTCACCTGTGTTATAATTGTTCGTCCGCCACTATCATTTTATGAATAATCGTTTATTATGGTTTTTTCCATTGTCAATTATATTTAGGAAATCATATTGTTCACTACGTGATTTTTTGATAATCCGAGCACAGATCGATACCTGTGAGACACCTGCTATGAATCCTTGACACATTGATAAAGTAAACACATCTCGAATTACCTCGTATGCCAGCTTGTACTTATGACATTTTCGATCACTCTCGCTAAATGCAACTGAAGTATTTCCTTGTCCACGATATACATCTGAATACCAGACTACCATATTTCCATAACGCTCTTTGAATTTTTTTACAGCGTCTATTTCATCCGTGGCCAAAAAAATTTGTTCGTAATTCCGTGTTTTCAAAGCTTCATCAATAGCAGAAAACTCCTGATCTATTTCCACATTGACCGGATGATTATCATAGTTCAGTTTAAAATCCGTCCCCCTAAAATGTACACCTAACGTACACTTATATTGTAATAATCTATTAATTTCATCATCAAGCCTTTGTTTAATTTCTTCTCTAAAATAAACGTATTTCCGGCATATCCTAGCCATTTCTTCTTCATATTCAGGTGAAAGATCCAT
>CAKSGI010000345.1 GCA_934454005.1 uncultured Eubacteriales bacterium
AGAATCTGGGCAGTATCAAATATGTACGGTGCCTGATCATCCGTATCATACCATGAACCATCTTGTTTCTGAATATCCAAAAGCCATTTTGCATACTTTATCGCCATGTCTCTATATCCCCAACAAATCAATGTTGGGATATAATATCCCGTTACCTCTGGATAGCCCTTTTTCTTTCCTGTATTACAAATAATTGCATGTCCTTCAATAGTATTTTTTCTGATCCAATTAATAGTTTTCTGATAAACAGAAAAGTTATCTGATCTATTTTCTATTTTTTGTTTAATAAATTGAGTTTGCAATTCATTCCAAGTAATATAATTTGTAATGCCATTCAATTCCAACTGATTTTTTATTTCTCGCTGATATTGCGGAGAGACTGATATAACAATTGGACTTAATTTACACTCTTCAATTTTTTTAACAAATAAATAAACAGAAATGCCATTTACCTTTATACCCTGCTTTTGATTGTTATTATCCACAATATACTTTATATTTTCTTTTCCTATTATATTTATTACATATTCTGCCATTTTGCCTGCGCCAAATAAAATATATTTCATCATATCCATCCATTTCCTTTTATATATCCTTCTTCTAACATGTCCCCTAATATTTTAATATTTTTTACGCCTTTCTCTTGTAATTCATTTTTTATTTTTATTGCATTCTCTTTAACCATGGATACAATCACCAACGTATCATCATCTATTATTTTTATAGCCTCGTCCTCTGTTAAAACTTCGTGAGAAGAAAAACCCGTTTCTTTTTTATTATTGTCAATATAAAAAACGATATCATTTTCACCAATAAAATTGCATGCCTTTCTCCCGTATGCTCCAGCTCCATAACATACAACATATTGGATATCTTGATTCTTCTTTCTTTTACAATAATTATCAAACAACAATTTATTGCTAAACGAATGTTTATTCTTATTATTTTCAATCCTGCTGTTTATACACTCTTGTATCTTATCTATTTCTTTTTTATCTAAAATACCTGGTGTAATCATGACAATCGGTCTATGGTAATCTTCACTACTTGAAACTAAGTACTCTCCCTTATAGCATAAATACTCTTTTATTTTTTTTAATTCAGATTTCCAATCTCCATCTATATAAAGTTCTTTATCAATCGCAAATTCAAATATAATTGCCTTCAATTTTTTCTTTTTCAGTTCCTCAAGGAATTCCTTTTTATTTACAATATGATGCCAAACAGAAAAAACGGTAACTACACACGGATCTCCAAAATTCACTCTATTCAAGCAATCCTCTCCACATATGAAATCCATATATTGTGTATCTTTTGCATCATCTAAAAATGCTAATCCTCTTGCCAAAACATTATAATTATGAGTTCCTTCCAGTCCTATACTTCGACATTGATTTTTATAGCAATTTACAAGTTCTCTTCCAAATAATCCATTATTACTTCCTATATCAACATGACAAAATTTTTCTCCCCCAAACAGATAATCACACACTCCTTCAATGCAATCAATTCTCGCAGTTTCATCTCTCTGTCCCGAAATCGAAAAATACTTATTGCTAATCTCCTGATATGTTTTATCCGTTTTTCCATGATCTAATGTTGTACATATACCATTAGTTGAATCATAATTGCATTTTGAGGCAAATGAAAACAATTTTTTTGCCAGTACACTTTTAAACATTTCTAACACTCTACTCAAACATGTATATGGAACGGTATAATCTTGATTCATATAATTTGAAAAAACGCCCACGTTTGAAATACCATTATACCCCAAATAATCAAGTGATTTTTCGAATTCAACCGATTGCCTTAAAAACCTGCTTTCCTCGAAATCCACTAACACTATTTTTCCGTTCTTCACTCGTATATTATGTTCATGGATATCTGTATGAACAATTCCGTGATCATATAAACGTTTCACATCGTTATATAATTCAGTCCATAATTTTATAATATCATCTATTTCTGATTGATCTATTACATCTAATAGTGATTCTGCGATATATTCTGTCCCTAAGAAATCATAATTGTCATCACTCCCAAAGAAAAAAATATTCGGAACATTCACACCTGCATTTTTAGCTTGCTTAAGCATACAATATTCATGATGCAACCCTGATTCCTTAATAAACTCCGTTTCTTCCTCTAATCTGGACTCTACATACATATATTTTTCCTTAACCTTTAGGAAAATATCTTTTCCATTTGTCTGAACTCTAAAAAACGTAGCTCCTCCATCCGCGCAAATAGAATCATTTATTTTTAATTCATATTTTTCTTGTAGATAATTTGACAAATATATTTTTACATGTTGCAATTTTTCATTTTTTTTGTCTTTATTTTGATTCTTATACCTTATTATTTCTTCAGAAAATATCAAATACTTGACCTCCAAATTTTATATTATATCAATTTAAATTCCTATATCCATTCTCCCATTTCTTTTTTTGAAATCTCCCACGTTGATTTTTTAATAGCTGGTGTATTACAATACCTGCAAAAAGGAATAGGTTTTGCAAGAAATTCCATGATTTCCTCTAATTTGTCTATTTTATATATATCTATATAGTCC
>CAKSGI010000346.1 GCA_934454005.1 uncultured Eubacteriales bacterium
GTTACTACAATATCTGCTTTATTCAATACTTCTAATTCTAATTTCTTAATTTGATAATATTGATATTTTGCAATGGTCTTTTTTAAAATTGCATTTGTAAGTTGAATTCTTCTCTGAAAATTCAAAAACAACACATCCTCTTCTATAACAATATATTTACTTTTAGGAAATAACTTTTGAATGTATGGCAACAAAAATGCAATTTGTGTCCACTGCAGGATAATTATATCAGGAATATTACCTTCTCTTTTATATTTTCTTATCTTCCTTTTGATTTGGAATCTTTCATAATTCAACAGTGTGTTTCCATATTTATCAAAAGGATTAATATATGAAAATCCACTAATAATTTTCCGGGCATTTTTTTCTATTATATTTTTATCCAATACTACAATATCATTTTCAATGCCATATTTATCCAAATCTAATTTGGATTTTTCCTTAGCGTAGCACATGGATATCAGCTTAAAATGCACATTTTTTCTCTTTTTTAATTCCTTAACATAATAATTATGTACCTTTCCACCAGCATGTGGCACATTATCATATGGAGCAAACATTGAAACATACAATATTTCCTTTTTCACTGTAGTATTCCTCCATAATTATTCCTTGCCCGTTTTTCCTCTTTGGTAATCTCTAATACCTTTTATCATAGCTACAACCAATTCTTTTTTCCCCTGCGCCATCCAGATCATTGCCCAGCACATTCTATTCATTATATAATATAATAGAAAAAGATAAAACCTATTTTTCATATATAATCTATTACATATAAGCCAATTTCTGCTAATATAATAAACGTTTGAAGGATTATTATTTCCCTTTGTAGAACCATTTACCTTATGATATATAACTGCTTTTCCACAATACCATATTTCCTTTTTCATTTTATTAATTCGCATGCTATATTCTGTATCTTCATAATACAAAAAAAATCTTTCATCCAGCATGCCAATTTCATCAATTATTTTTCTTGATAGTAAGACACAGCATCCATTGGCAAACAAACATCTGTAATTGCTTCCGTAACGAATACAATCCTTATCGTTTAACCCTATATGTTTTGATTTTTTTATATAATGTGAAAAATCCCCACCCGCATACCATATGCTATCAGGTTTATCTGCATACAATATTTTGGGCACAATTACAGCCTTTGTTTCTTTTTGTAATGCGATCATTCTTTCAATTGCCTGTGCATCTATTTCAGTATCATTATTAAGTAATAATATATATTCATATCCTTTCTCAAGAGCCCATTTTATCCCTATATTATTAGCTTTTGAAAATCCGTAATTTTCTGTCAACGAAATAATATGAATTTTCTCGTTTTTGCTCCAATTTTTTCTTAATAGCTCTAACGAACCGTCTTTTGAATTATTATCTATGACAACTATCTGCAAATATTTTTCTATCGTACTTTTTAATATTGATTCAATGCACTTATCATTATAGGCCTTTCCGTTATAATTCACTAAAATTACACATACTCTCTCCATACCTATTTTTGCAACAACTCCATATATTTTTTTGCAATTTCTTTTATATTGTAATTTGAAAAGCTGATTTTTCCCTTCATGCAATCACATTTTATAGTTTCTATCCACTCTTCTGCATCATATGGATCATTTACATACAGTGCCTTTTCTTGTGTTACTTCCGGAATTGATGTGCACTTTGTCGTTACAACCTTAGTTCCAAAAAACATTGCTTCCACCGGCGGCATTCCAAATCCTTCAAAAACACTTGGAAACAAGAAAGAAGAGCATTCTTTATACAATGTGTTTCTTTCAGCATTACTAATATATCCGGTAAAAATTATATTATCCTGTAAATTCTTTTGAAAAATCAGTGCTTTCAATTCATTTTCCGCACTTCCGTTTACTCCACTAATAACCAATTTTCTGGGAAGCTTTTCTTTCCTATTATATATTATTTCCATGACATCTATTAAAGTTTTTATATTTTTATGTGGTATCATTTGCGTTACGGTATAAAAAAAATTCTTTTTTTCTATACCATACTTATTTTTTAAAAAATCGAAATCAACTACTTCTTCATTATTAATCCTGATAGGATTATAAATCACCTCTATGTCTTTTCTCTTATATTTACTAACAATATCCTCCTTAACCCAATTGGATATTGCAACTATATGTTTTGCATTCCAGACATCCATTCTCCAGCAGATTCTTGAATATACAATTTCATGTAATGGGTGATATTGTGGATAATGATAAGCCTGCAGATCATGTATAACACATGTATATTCTATACCACCATTAAACCAGGGCTTACAATACACCGGCTCAAAACACTGCGCAATACCATTTTTTTTCAGGAAAAAATTCTGATGCAGATTTTGCCATATAATTCTTTTAGCAATGTTCTTAGATTCTATTCCAGCATCCAGCAGGGTAAAACGCTTGTCCCTCTCATATTTTCTAAAGGAATCAATATTGTCTTTGGATACTACCAACACAAAATTAAAATCACACTCCAGCTGGCTAAACCCATCTAACAGATTTCTTATATAGGACTCCGTCCCTCCGACTTTCCC
>CAKSGI010000347.1 GCA_934454005.1 uncultured Eubacteriales bacterium
CACCTTTACAAAACCACAACCTAGCGAACTATTCTTCTCTAGCAACCCAGTTACTACTATGAAGTTTGCTAACTCCTGAGCAAATACATTTTTTTTAAATTTTATCTTATACTTATAGCCCAATAATTTTGTATTCTTATATTTCAAAATTATTGCAACATTATTAAGTATATCTATTCTTTCTATTATGTCGTCTATACTAAAATTAGAATTTACTTTATTAATATAGTTATATTTATTTATTATATTTTTAAATATTATATCATTTATATCATACAACTCATTGTTTCTATCCCAACATCTTGTTCTTTTATCTAGAGTAGTTATTGTTGCAATTGACGGAGTTAATGTTTCTATTTCATTTATAATTTTATGATCTAAAATTTCTTTTTCTACTCCTATTACTTGAAAAGTATCGTTCCCTGCATTTTCAAATGATGATATTATTTTATTTATAAACTGCATATCATAACTTCTTATAGTTATACCATATATATCATTTGCTTTATATATTTTGTCTTTTTCTATTGGGTATAATCCTGAAAAACTATAACCTTTAAATCTATTCTTGTTTCTATGAATATTTGAAAGGTATTCATCTTTTCCCATAATATAATTTAAAAATCTAGCTATTTCATCATTGGTATTTTGCAGTTCTATATCTTTTAGTAGATACACATTTATTACTACTTGTCCATATTTATTCATTTCTAACTCCTTCATTTATTGTTTATCTTTTCCATATATTAATAATAACATATATTATATTATTCGTCAATACATTTTATGTAAAAAATTAAAATATTTTTATAAAAATGAAACACCAGACTTTAATCTGGTGTTAGAAATATCTAATATTAATTATTAACGGTTTTACAAAAGAGCAAATTCTGATGAATCTAAAATTATAAAATATCTAATATTAATTATTAACCCCTTGCTGTAGTCGATGGGTTCTTTGGAGGTGGCTATTATAAAATATCTAATATTAATTATTAACCACAGTAAAATGCCAATTCTTCTATTTAAAAATTTTCTCTCAATATAGTAATATCGCCATTTTCGGCTTATATTTACCAACCAAACTTTATTTTTTAACTTTAGCCATATCACTAACTTATATCTGTTTGGCTGGTAAATCATATTGCTATATTTTACTAAATAAATCAACACATATTTACATAAAATATAATATTTTTTCATTAAAACCTTTGATATTATCTAATGACTTAAATTCTACAAAATTATCCGTAAAGCATATCCATTTCTTTATATACAATCCTTTTTCATTTAAATCTACTGGTAGCATTAATTTACTAAGCAAGCTTCCATTTTCTATTTCTATATTTGCTTTAGAATATTCAAACAAACTATCACAACATTCAATATCTTCAATTTTTACATCATGAACATCAATTGTTTTGACATTTGTTATATTTGCATAACACCCTGTTTGCCCTAAGTATATAGGGTATTCACTCTCTCCATTTAATAAGTTTTGGGTTAATGTATTCCATATATCATCTGATACATTTGCTTGAATTATATATATAGTCCATTTAGGATTATTTAAATATTGTCTTGTCAATGTTTGAGTTGTTCCAAAGGTACAAGGTTTCCCATCTTTTTTATAAGAATCTTTATTTGCAAATCCAGTAGTATTAGTAGTATTATCTATATGTTTTTGCCACTTTGCTTTATGGGGAACTATGGAAACCATAGCCCCTTTTAATTTTTCATAATATTCTATATATCCTAATTCCTTGTGCCTTTGCCTTCCATTTAATCCTACTATCGCCCCTAATATCCCAAGTAAATGAGGTTTTGTTATTTGTTCGTAGGTTACTTCTATACTATAGTTGTTTTCAGGGTTTTTAAAATGTGCTAACTTTCCACCAATATCAAACATTAAAGCTTTCATATTTAGATTTCCTTTCTTGTTATTATATTAAATATTTTTGCATTTTCTAAATCTGATATTATATCAAGTTTAAATGAATTATAATATATTTCTACGCTTTCTATTATATCTTTGCATGAATTTAATATTTTTGAAATAGCTGATAAGTCATATATAATCTTATTTGTTTCTAAGTCTTTTTTTATTTTAATATATTGATCCAATCCATTTAAGTTTATTTGATTTTTAATACCTTCTTTAAGTTCTACAAACATAGAAAATTCATTTTGACAACCCGATTTAGCTCTACTATTATAATTGCTTATTGCCACTAAACTAGCTTCCTTAAATGCTATATAATCTTCTTGTTTAAATCCCTCATAGTCAGTTAATTCATTTTTATATTGATCGTATTCTAAAGGATTTAAAGTGAAGCTGTGTGTATAATGTGCTTCATCTACTATTATTTGCGTTCCTAAACTAGATGATTTTGTTTTATTCTCATCATCTTTTTTCTTTGTTGATTCATTTGGATTTGCAAAAGGGGAAATTATATCATCTACTATTATTTGAGTATCTTCATATCTATTTGTTCCAAAGTTTATTTGTGTAGCACCTAAAATTCCTATATTACCCTTTCCAGTAAATGTACAACCAAATAG
>CAKSGI010000348.1 GCA_934454005.1 uncultured Eubacteriales bacterium
CGGCATTGTATTCATAATGTATCGTAATCTTTGAAGCATCATATTCAGGTCCAATGACGGAATTTATCTTATCAGCCATTGCCTTTCCAGCTTCTCTGGCATTCCCATCTTTAAACTCTTGAGAAACTGAAGAAGGAGTATATTCTGTGAATATACTGTTCCATTCGTCTTCAGAACCACCATAGTATATATCAATGTGGCTTGCAGTGAGATAAGCAAGGGTGTCATCATAGATTATTTCAAGAGACTTCGGAAAGTATATAGTGGTTACATTACAACTGTTGAATACGGAATTATTTATATTGGTTATTCCTTCGGAAAATATAACAGTATTAACAGTGGAATTGCCAATTCCAATTTGAAATTCATTTAAATTTGCTGTTGAATAAGTGACACCATCAATTTCATATGAAGATTCAATTTTTAAGTGGGATGCATCGCCATTGTATTCTTCTAATAGTAAAGATCCATCGTCTCCGAAAGAATAATCAAAGTCGTCTAAAGATGCCGTATTTTTTTCTTCTGGCACTATTTCCTGTGACGGAGTAATTACATCAGTGTTTTGGTCGGTTGAAGTAGTAGTATTTTTTCGAACGGAAATAAGAAATATACTTCCACCAATAATAAGAACACTGCACAAAGCTAATATAAATATACTGACAGGGGAGTTCCTGTGTTTTACAGGCTGCCTATACGGTTTTGTATGTATTATTTTTTCTATAGGATATCCACAGTTTGGGCAGAATTTTGCTTGATCTGAAATATCTTTGCCACATTCAGGACACTTTATCATAGCCATTTGATTTTTCTCCTTTTGTAAGTTAGTTATATTGACCAGTTATATCCACAATCAAAACACTGGAAGTGTTTTCTTTTAGCAATTTTTGTATGTGATTTTTGCACTGTGCTATACTTGGACTTTTTAGGAGTTAGAGCCCATAAGCCGCCAGTTGCAAGAATCATGCCAGCACGTGCAGCGCTATTTGCAGTTCTAGTTATTAATGATTTTTTCCGGGTTTCTTCTCGCCCTTTTGTCTGGTATGCAGTAGTTTCAATTTCCATGTGTAAATGCTGGCTTTTGCATTTAGGGCATTTTAACGGACTTCCACAGAATCCATATCCATTTGTATAGTGTAATTTATCACGTATGGGAAAGCCACAGTTAGGGCAGGTTGTAGCCTGATTGGATACTTGTCTTCCACATTCAGGGCATTTAATCAGCGCCATAATGTTCCTCCTTGATTTATAATATCTGGAATACGGCAAGTGTAGGTACGAAATAAATAATATAGTTATCTACCTGTGTGTATTCAATGTATTTACTTTGATATTCTCTTAAGGCATCTGAAAGGAATTGCTCTGTTACACCCAAATGATCTGCCATCTCAAACAAATTGTTGCATCTGGCCTGATAACAGGAGATGATGCCTTGAAGTCCTACCATCTGATTATAAGCCCACATCCTTGCGCTGCGTTCCTGCTTTCGGTTTGCAGTGGAAGACTGGTCAATAATATTTCCTACCGTTGTCTTGTAATGACCAATTTCTTCTGCCAGAATGCAGCTGCGTTTGGTATAAGAATGTACATTTTTATTTATGCCAATAACATCATAATTAATAAGAAAACAAGCAGGAGACTGAAATTTTGCATTTTCTACGACAAAAAGGTTCGATTTATCTGCTTCTTCCAATAGTTTATCATATGTCATTTTTCATCACCCTTCTACATAATATCAGTTATCGAGTCCATTATTCCGGTCTTGTAAGTGAAGCAAGATCGGATTTCATCTTTTCTTGCTCTTCGGGATCATCTTCAAAGTCATTATGGGCCGCCTGGATATTTGAAGCATAAGTGACTATGTTATCAGATAAAGAATTATTTTGTATGGAGCGTTCCCATTCCTTTAATAAAGTAAAATCTACCATTTCCTTGCCGTGTTCGTCCAGATCACGGTATTTTTTTACGAGATTTTCCATTTCAAAAGGTGTAGCAGCATCTTTATTAGAAAGGTTTTTCATTTCGTCCTGAAATAGGTAGTTTGCATCGCACTTAAGGGCATCGAAAACCTTGAAAAGTATATCTGCTTTTGGAGTACTCACGCCATTCTCATAATTGCCGACAGCTCCGGGAGTAATTCCTAATATAGATGCTACTTCACTTTGTGTTAACCCGAGTTGTTCTCTGCGTTCTTTTAACCTATTAGCAAGCCCCATATATGTATACCTCCTAAGTATCTGTAATTGAATACTACTATTTTTATCTTTGTGCGTCAATACAAAGCACCAAAAAACTTGTAGAAAAAGTGTTAACAAACCAAGAATATAATAGCAATATAATACAAGTACCAAAAACCTTGTAGAAAGGAGGAAAGTTTCAAAGTGAGTAATAATCAAATGATTATAAGCAATATCAGACGCATCATTAAGGAAAAGGGACTTAAGCAGTGTGCGGTTGCAGAAAAGGCAGGATTTAGTCCGAGACTTTTTAGCTCTATGCTGAATGAGCGAAAGTTTATTTTAGCAGAATACATTCCCAATATCGCAACAGCACTG
>CAKSGI010000349.1 GCA_934454005.1 uncultured Eubacteriales bacterium
ACTCTATCTACTACAGTTTCATTATCTCTAAATGTACCTGAACTTGATAATAACTTATCAACTAGTGTTGTTTTGCCATGGTCAACATGAGCAATAATTGCTATATTCTTTTTTTCCATAAAATCACTTCCGACCGAATGATTATACCACAATTTATATATCTTTTTTATATCAAACAAAAAGATCGATAATCACCCGATCTTTAATATGTTATTTTTCAATATAGCCACTTATTCCTTTGGTATACATATCATCTGTTATTGTTTGATATTTTTTACCATCGTAATCATCAGTAAATCCGTTATATGCTTTATATACTTCACCAGTATCTGTATCATATACCCTTTCGTATCCCAGCGTTGCATCGCTTTGTTTTTGACTCATTATATCATAAGTTGCATTTCTTTTCTCCCATGAATCCATTATGCCATCTGATATTTCATTACACATACTTCTGATACTTTGAAAGTTTTTCATTACTGCATCTTGTTCAGCATTGAATCCATTTATAAATGCATCGGTAAATTCTAGTGAAGATGAAATAGTATTTAAGGTTTCTTCCCAGTTTACTAACTCATCTTTAGGAGTTGTTATAAAAATAGCATCATATACATTCAAGAAATATATATCTATTTGTTTTCCTGACATTATATTTTCATTCACATAATAACTTCCAGCATCATATACATAAGCGGTAAACAGCCCTTCGGCTTCTTGTCCCTCAGCATCTTTAAAAGTTGCTCTTAATATGTCGCCACCTAATAGACCTGTACCTAGATTTTCAACTACTGTAAATTCATTTAAAGTTGGAAAAGTAAATTCTTTTGTATTATTCAAAGGACCCAATTCGTTAAATATTCTATAGAAACCTTCAGTATTTTTAGTTGCTATTACTGCTGTTTTAGCAAATATACTATCCGGATAATATCTTTGTTGAAAAGCTTTGGCATCTTCTGATTTATTATATCCTTCTGTTTTTAAATTAAAGAAGAACTGATAAGTAGGTTTACCTGGATCATATACTTTAACTGTATAGTGAATATAATCTCCTAAAACATCAACCTTCCATCCCTCCGGTACTTTCATTTTAACTAAACCGTTATCAAAATCAGTATATTTAATAGTTTTAGTTTCAACTTCCCTTATTTTTACTTTATCCTTTGATGAAAAACTATTACACCCAGTTATTCCCAAAATAACAAAAACACACATCAAAATTATTAATTTTTTTCTTTTCATAATTTATTCCTTTCACGACTACTTTATATAAGATATTATATCAGATAAAAGAAATAAAAAAAATAGATATTTCTATCTATTTTAATTCATTATGGTAGCGAGAGGGGGATTCGAACCCTCGACCTATCGGGTATGAACCGATTGCTCTAGCCAACTGAGCTATCTCGCCATTTCAGTCAACAATAAAATAATAACATAATCATTTACTTTTGACAATAGTTAATTTTCAAAATAATCATTTTTATTGTGACCATTATTAATTTTGTTATTCATTTCTAGATATATAATTTTCAATATTATAAATAGTTGTTGGTGTATCTTTAATAAACACATATTTACCATTAGTAAAAATAATATTATCAAAATGTTTTGAAAATTCTTTATCTTTTATTAACTTTGTATTACAAACTTTATCTTTACAATTTTCATCCATTACTTCGTTATACATTCCTTTATTAGTAATTAATCTAATTCCATAAACTTCTTCTGGTACTTCTTCCATTATATTTAGATAAGAGATTTTGTCATTAATTAACTTTTTATTGTTTCTTGTTCTATAAATCGATAAAGGAACTCCTACATAATCTAATCTTTTAAATATAACTTCTACCGTTTCATTATCTAATAAATTTAATGAAGTTGGATATCCATAATTGGTATATACATTAATATCTCCCCTACTATCTATTAATAATTTATTAGAGAATTTTGTATCGTCTAATTCTAATGTTTTAGCACTTACATCATAGAAATAAATATATGGAAACCTTTTATTTATTGTATTCAAATTATTTAAATCTTCTTTATAGATATTTGTTGTTGAATTATCTATTATTTCTAAATTGTTATTTATATCATAAAATGTATTATCGTTATCATAAACAATATTGTTGTTATTATAAAAGTTAATAAACTTAATATCTGAATCGATCTTTGTACAATTGTGACCATTTTCAAAAGTAGAATTAAAGTTTACTTTGTAAAGTTCTCCTGTAGTAGTTAATAAGTAATCATTATCTAAATAGGCTATAGTTTCATTTTTAGCAGGACAGCTAAATGTCAAATATTTTATGTTGTTATCACGTAAAAAGTTTTGAAACTGTTCTTCTTTAGTAATTGCATCATCTATATTGTTGCTTTTATTATCATAATCATATTTAATCCATACAACAGTAGCTAATATTATTATGATTAATATGTATATTATAAATTGAATATTCTTCTTCACATTAATCACCTACTTCAAAAACATTATACTATAAAAATTGATTATAGTTAATCTTATTTTGTTTTACATCTACAATTATTAT
>CAKSGI010000350.1 GCA_934454005.1 uncultured Eubacteriales bacterium
ATATGTATCTGCCGATATTTTGTCCAGGGAAGAGCCGGATATTTTATAATGGACTGGTCAATGGAATCTGTAATATTGGAGTCACCTGTTTTATCTTAATTTCTGGTTATTATGGAGTCAGGTTTAATATAAAAAAAATTGTGAAAATGGAATGTATGATGATTACATATTCCATGATAGAGACTTTGATATTATGGCTGATTATACCAGAACAGATGCAAGGTGCTGCTTTATTGGAGCAATTGATTAAATCAATGATGCCTTTTATAACAAGAAAATATTGGTTTTATTCCAGTTATATTTGCCTCGTGCTGTTTGCAGGTTATATTCAACAGTTACTTGATTGCCTGAAGAAAAAGAGGGAAGTAATGAAGTTACTGATCTTATTACTAGTATTGTTTAGTGTTTTTCCGACTCTCTTCTATTTTGAACTGATCCCTGATAATGGTAAGGGGATCGGACAAATGATAATAATTTATATGATAGGGAGGTATATCAGGTTATATCAGGATAGTCAGTTATCTTTGAAGGCTTGGTTTATATTTTTGGGATTGTGGGCTATTAACGGTATTTCACATGAATTACCTATACAAATTGGCGGCATTTACCATCATTTATGCAAGGATAATAGCATAACGAACATTATCATGGCGGTAATACTGTTCTATATGGTAAAAGAGTGGAAATTCCATTCGAAAGTGATTAATAAGGTTGCAGGGTGTATGTTTGCCGTTTTTGCTCTGAATAATTCATTGGTAAAATGTATGATGGAAGTATTAAATAAGAATAGTATTAGTAAAAATGCAGGATTTATTGGATTATTAACGGTTGTAATACTGATACTGCTTATCTGTGTGTTTATCGGGATTATGAGAGGATTTTTGCTGAACAAATTAGACGAGAAAATTATGGCCATAGCAGATGGATTATGGATAAAAGTACAGGCTAAATTTATGAGGGTTGAGGGAGGAGAGTATGAACGCTAAAAAGGACTGGAGGTTTGGAATACTGGTTTGCTTATCTGTAATTGCTGTTTTAGCAGTTAATATACTGGCAGCAAACAAAAATTATGGACTAGAAGGAGATGAAGTTTTTTCTTATATATCTGCAACTTCTATGGGTGGCTTTCACAAGATTTGTTTTTTAGATGATCAAACATGGTATAATGCCGATTATTTTGAAAATGCATTAGAAGCAACGGGGAGAGAATGTTTTAATGTTAAAATGGTTATAGATAATCAGTCAATGGATACACATCCTCCATTATATTATATATTTTTGAATTTTGTGTGTTCCATTTTTGAAGGACAATTTTCTAAATGGTATGGAATAGGGCTAAATCTGTTATTTATTATTATTGTAATGGCATTTATGTATTTCCTACTGAAAGAATTTATACATAACAGATATTTGGCAATGGTATTTAGCTCTATTTTTTGCTGTTCACAAGTTTCTGTATCTATGGTTCTTTTTATTAGAATGTATGTACTTTTGATGGCATGGACTGTATTACAGACATGGTACCATATAAAATTGATTCAATATACTGCAGAGGAAGATACCAGTGGAAAGAGGTGGTGGAAAAAATATATAGGATTAGCAGTAATTACCATACTTGGGGCATTGACCCATTATTATTTTCTTGTATATACATGTCTTGTGTCAGGAATTTACATATTGATACTTTTGATAGAGAAAAAATATAAAAAGATATTCCAATATATATCAACAATGATTATAAGTGCGGGAATATATATTGCAATATATCCGGCAGTCTTGAATCATCTTTTCTTTAAATATAGAGGAAGAGAAGCAGTACACAAATTTTTAAAAGGGGGAACATTATTTGGAGATGTGATTTCCATGCTTCATATCTTGGATAAACAATTATTTAAGGGGATGTTTATCCCGGTGATAGTAGTACTGGGAATAATCACGTTTGTGCTGTTAATAAAAAAGAAGTTGGAGTGGAGAATAGTAATAAATGGGATCTTGTTTATTATACCGTCAATAGTATATTTTTTTGGCATCTCAAAAGCATCACCATATGTTACAGTAAGATACATTAGCCCTATTGCGCCTGTTATATTTATCTTTATTATTGTATGGGGAAAAGAGATAATAAATTGCCTGAATATGAAGCTAAAATATAAAAAGGCAGTATGCATATTAGCGGTATTCTTATCTGCTTGTACATCAGTTTATTTTGGAAAAGAAGCAATTAAAGATGCTTCTTTTGCTGAAAAGAAAACAGTGATGGAAAAACTGGCTAAAGAAGCAGATGATTGTGTATATATTACAGCAGATGAGTATAATTGGAAGATGTGGGAAGATTATGTCTATTATCCTCTTTTTGATGGTTTATTTTTTATTGATGGCAGATATATGAATCCAATCAGAGATGAAAAATTGTTGCAACAGGATTCGTTAGCTATTTTTGTGGATAAAGCATTGGATATGGATGAAATAAATAATTATCTTACTCAATATTTACCGGAGAAAGAATATAGTATCGTATATGAGACGTCATATATTACTA